>PMWR01000498.1 GCA_003166055.1 Acidobacteriaceae bacterium | reverse complement strand
ACCACTGAGCTACTCCCGCTTGTTGCAGTACTGAGTATACCGGGCGGCCAAAACCAGGTCAAACCGCCGACGCTCCGCTCCGGCTTCAAACCTCAGCCGGTGAAGCAATTGCCGCGGGCAGCACCACCCCGGCCCCGGATAAGGATACCGCCGTCCGCGAGCCTTTCTCCTCCCGCACAATCTCCCCGTCCCGCATGTACAAGATCCGGCTCGCAATCGAAGCCGCCTCGGGATTGTGCGTGATCATCAGCGTAGTCTGTCCCAGCTCGCGATTCGACTTGAGCAGCATCTCCAGCACCGCGTCGGAGTTCCTGGTATCCAGATTGCCCGTCGGCTCGTCCGCCAGGACGATGGCCGGCCGCGTAATCAGCGCCCGCGCAATTGCCACGCGCTGCTGCTCGCCGCCGCTCAGCTCCGAGGGCCTGTGTTGAAGCCGGCCACGGATCGCCAAAAGATCGCAGAGATGGTCGAGATACTTCAGATCCAGAGGCTCTTTGCGCCCGCTGACGGCGTGCGCGATCTCGATATTGCCCATGGCCGAGAGCGTCGAAAGCAGGTTGAACTTCTGAAACACGAAGCCGATGCGGTGTTTCCGCAGCCTGGTGCGCTCGGCGTCGTTGAGTGTGGCAAAATCCACGCCGTCAATGACCACCCGCCCGCTGGTCGCCCGCGTGAGCCCGCCCAGCAGATAAAAAAGCGTGGACTTGCCCGAACCCGACGGTCCCACAATGGCCACAAACTCCCCGCGCTCCACGGCAAGCGAAACCCCGCGCACCGCGGTAACCGCAAGTCGGCCGGTGGCATAAACTTTCGTCAAATTCTCGGCGAGAATGATCGGCGAAGCGTTCTCTGGCTGCACATTTCCATTGTAAATGCGACGCCTGCCCCGCTCCTCCCTTAGAATAGGAGTGCAGCGATTCCCTATTCAGGATCCCGTCCGAATGACAGTCGATTTGAAATCTAATCTCGTTACCTCCGTGCAAACGGCCGCAGCGCAGGCCGGATTGGTTCTGGTCTCAACAACCGAAGGGTCCGACTTTCATGGCGAGCCCACGACAGTCTTCCAACTCGGCTCGCCGGACCCAGGACTTGCCGGCCGCACGCTCAAGCTGGAGCTGAGCCAGGGTTTTGAATTCGACAAGCCCGACCTGCTGCCCACTATGACGGCCCATCTGGCCGGCGAAGCCAGGCGCCTGCGCAATCCCCGTCCCGAGTGCTACGTCACGCTCGGTGGCCTGCCCCTGGCCTTCGGCCAGTTCCAATGGCCCTTCCACCGCTCCACCTCCGGCGCGGACACCCACATCGTCCACGGCGAAATTCACCTTGCCGACGGCGGCACGCACAACCTCCACGCCAAGATCGCCGCTTCGGTCACGCTCACGTTTGCTGAGATTGTGCCCGCCATGGAGCAACCCTTTGCGGAGAGCTTCGTCTACAACGCGGTCCGCAAGACGGTGGATTTCGGCCAGTTGGAGTTTCTCAAGTCCGGCAACCGCCAGCCCGTGCCGGTCACCACCCGTTTTTATAGCCGCTGGCAAAAGAAGTTTCTGTTCACCGAAACCAGCGATGCCGAGCGTCTCGACTACCTGCTGCGCAAGGTCTACTGGCTCTCCGGCGTGCTCGGTGAGGGCAAACCGGTCTGGATCGCCGATCCCCGCGACGCACAATATCTGAACACCAGTGAGGCCGAACTGCTGCGCATTGCCGGCAACGAAGCCGGTGAGGGCCTGATGGTGCTCGACGGCGAATTTGCCGCGGCAACGCCGCAGTTACTTGCACGCGCGCCGGAGTACCAGGCCACGCTCGAAGCCGCACTCAACTTCACCAAGCCTCAGTTCAACGAGTCCATGCGTTCCGGCCACGCCAACATGTAAGGATGCAACCGAAGCGATTCGGTACGTTCCAATGGCAGCCAGTTCTTGGTTCTGGGGCAGCCATGCTCGCCGACAGAATCAACCTGGAGCCTATGCTTGGCAACCAGGCCTCCTCCTCTGGCAAACAGTGGGGTCTCAATTGGGTTATGATGTTGCAACGGAAAAGAAGCAGACGGAGATGTGTCATGGCAGATCGGAAGCAGTTTCTTGGCGTCGTTAATGCGAACGAAACGTTGCTTCGCCTTCTCAGCGAATCGCGAAACCGCGTCGTAACTGACAGCGAGTTGCGCGAACAGAGAGTCAGCTTTGCATTTGGCAACGCGCTGAATTCAGATCGAATAACAAAAATCAGCGTTCGCCAAGCTTCCCAAAGCGTACGCCTCTTTGCAACCCCAGACGAGCAAAACTAAGTTCGACAGACAAGCCCATGAGCGTCAGGGAAAGCGACAATCCGGAGTTGTATGCAAGAGTTCAAGAGCAGAACCTTTTACGGCAATACGACCTTCTTTTGAATTGCATTGAGATTGGGCTGGCGAAGGGGATTGAGGCGTTCGACAAGTACACCCTGTGGTCGTTGAATGCAGCAGCCGTCGCGAACATCGCTCAATTTGGCGGACGGTACCGGGAAGAGCCGATCTATGTTGGGAATCATTTACCTCCCCATTTCAAGGATGTTTCAAATGAAATGGACAGGTTCTTCTCGCTCATTCACGAAAACTGGGATGTTCTCGACCATCCAACGCTGCTTCCAGCATATGCCCTCTGGAGGCTCAATTGGATTCATCCATTTGTAGAGGGCAACGGAAGAACAGCAAGAGCTGCGTGCTACTACCTTCTTTGCCTGAGGCAAGGCAGGCTATTGCCGGGCAGCAGGATTGTTCCAGAGCGGATTAGGGAGAACAGGATTCCCTACTATGCGGCATTGAAGGACGCTGACCGTCATTGGAACGATGGTCATTTCAATGTATCCAAGCTGGCTGAGTATCTTGAAGGGCTCCTGGCTGGGCAGCTAACCGAAAGCGACTGAGATTCGAAGATTTCAAGGACTCTCACTGCCGGATGCCCGACGTCGCGGGTTTGAGACCCGGGAAATGAATCCCGGACAGCAAAATCTTCAACCCACCAAGCACGAGGCAAGCCAACTGGAATCGGAATCGCAGAGGATTTTTTCCGATGATGAAAACGCATTCAAAGCCTGCCGGTGCAGGATTCTTTCTTTCCATCCTCCTCCTTGCACCTGCCGTCGCCCAATCGCCCGCGGCTCTCCCTCCTGCTTCGAATGACACCGGCACCGTGTTTCACGTGGAAACCCGCCGCGTCCTCGAAGACATCACCGTGTCCGACAGCCAGGGAAGGCCGATTCAAGGCCTGACTCAGGCAGATTTCCGCATCTTCGAGGATGGCGTCGAGCAGCAAATTGCCTCTTTTGAAGAGCATCGCCAGGATGCATCCACCGCTCCGCCGCCTCCGGCTTTGCCGCCCAACACCTTCTCCAATCTTCCCGATCCCAAGGCTTCCGGACCGCTCAACGTCATCCTTTATGACCTGCTGAGCACGGCGCCCGATTACCAGCACTACGCTCACGACGAACTGGTCGCATTTCTCAAGAACCGTCCGCCCGGCCGCTATGCCATCTTCGTCCTCGGCAATCACCTTGAGCTTCTGCAGGGTTTCACCGCGGACCAGGATGCACTCCTCGCAGCGGCCAACGGAAATCACGCGGGCACGCAGCCCAGCTACGTCGACTCGCCCGACAAGGACATCCACGAGGCCAGCGAAAAGGCGGCCGCCGATCTGGACCCCAGGGACACCGTAGGGGCCCAGGCTGCGGCGCTCCTTTCGCAAATGGAAAACAACGAACGCGATTTCCGCCAGGATCTGCAGGTCCAGATCACCGAGGATGCATTCACCGCCATCGCCCAGTTCCTCATGCCGCTTCCGGGGCGCAAAAACCTCCTCTGGCTCTCCGGCTCATTTCCTCTTTCGGTCCTGCCCGAGGGCTCTGACACCAATCCCTTCCAAAGCCAGCGCAATTACACCGAGAGCCAGAAGAAGGTCGCCGATCTGCTCAACCTCAGCCATACCTCGGTCTACGCAATCGACGTGCGCGGCCTGATGAACAACTCGGCCTTCTCCGCCTCCAGCCGCATCAATCTACAGGCCCATGGCGGAGGCGGCGGCATCGCCAACACCGCGCCGAGTCCGGTCAATCCGGCCATCGCGCAGCAGCAGCGCTTCAGCGCCTCGCAGGCCGCCGAACACGCCACGCTCTCCAACCTCGCGGCTGAAACCGGCGGCGAAGCTTTCTTCAACACCAACGGCCTCAAAGAAGCCTTCACCAAAGCCGTCGACGAGGGCAGCGACTACTACACCGTCTCCTACGACCCCACCGACAAGAAATTCGACGGCCGCCTGCGCAAGATTCGCATCGACCTCAGTCGTCACGGCTACCAGGTCTCCTATCGCCGCAGTTATTTTTCAGACGACCTGGCGACCGTCACCCACGAAGTGGACTCGCTTGGTGTAGCCCTTGCGCTCGGAACTCCGCAGGTCGAGGACCTGCCGTTCCTGACCCACCTCACCGCAGGCAATCCTGCCCCGGCAACGCCTCAGCAACTCGAAGCCTTGGCCAAGTTCCAGGGCGTGCCCGAAGTCAAGCCCATCGATGTTCAGCAGTATGCGATCGATTTCGCGGTGCTTGCCCGCCACGTCACCCTCTCTCCCGGTGAGGACGGCAAGCAGCATCTTGTCATGGAATTCGCGGCCATCGCCTACGGACCCGGCGGCCAGAGCCTCAACGGCGCCCGCCTCCAACTCAAGACCGCGATGACTCCGGAGAACTCAGCTGCCGCGCAAGCCAGCGGCTATCGCTATCGCCTGGTCTTGAATGTTCCGGTCACCGCGCGCTATCTTCGCGTAGGCGTCCGCGACAACCAGAGCAACCGCCTGGGCGTAGTCGAACTCCCGCTCCCGCTCGGTATTCAACCACCTGCTCAGCCCAGTTCGAAATAGCTACGCATTTACAGCGTCCCGCCGCAAGCCGAGCAGAACCGTGCCCCTGGAGGGTTGGTCTGCTGGCAGCGTCCGCACGCAATCAGCGCGCCCGGCTGGCTCGGCGCAGGCGGCATGTTCACCGTGACGTTGAGCGGCTGGCCCCACCCCGGCATCACAATTCCCAGCGCCGCCGCAATCCCCGCGGCTTGGATCGCGTTGAACTCGCGTACCCGCCCCGGCATGAAGAAGCACTCGATAAATCCAAGGATCGTCGTGATTCCCGTCCAGCAGAAGACGCAATAGAGAATCCCCAACCCCGTCCGCCGCAGATAAAAGTGGTGGACGCCGAAGGTCCCAAGGAACAGCGCCATCAGGATGCCAACCACCTC
>PMWR01000504.1 GCA_003166055.1 Acidobacteriaceae bacterium | reverse complement strand
GAAGACCTGGCGCCGGCCGAGCGCGAGGCGGTGTTTACCTCGCTGGACGAAGAGGTGGCGGCGGAGACGCTGGAAGAGGTCGAGCCCAAGCTGCAGAAGGCTCTGCTGGAAAAGCTGGACGAGGAGCGGATTGCCGATATTGTGGAGGAGATGGACCCCGGCGCTGCCGCCGATCTGCTGGCCGAGCTGCCGGAGGAGCAGTCCGACGCGATTCTCGAAGAGATGGAGCCGGAGGAGCGGCAGGAGGTTGAGGATCTGCTCGAGTTTGACGAGGACTCGGCCGCGGGCTGCATGACCACCGATTTCATCTACCTGGGCGTGCAATCTACCGTGGCCCAGGCGGTGCAGGCTCTGCGCAGCTTCGACGGCGATCCGGAGAGCGTGACGGAGGTCTACCTGCTGGATGAGAAGCGGGTGCTGCGCGGGGCGGTGTCGCTGGCGCGGCTGGTGATGGCGCAGCCGGAGACGCGGCTGTCGGTGCTGGCGGAGCCTCGTGTTCTCTCCTGCCCGGCAGATTTGAACCAGAACGAACTGGCCGAGCTGTTCGACAAATACAATCTTCACGCCCTGCCGGTGGTGGATGGGCAGAACCGGATGGTTGGGGTGGTGCAGGCCGACCATGTGATCAGTTTCCTGCGGGAGAAGCTGTAACGCCGGTCGCTGACCGCAATCCGACAGCCGGCTGTCATCCTAAGTGAGCGCAGCGAACCGAAAGCCTGCACTGAGCGTAGCCGAAGTGGACCTGCGGCCATCTTATTCTCGCCTCACCTGCCTGGGTTGACTTGTGCAGCTCAAACGCCAAAGAACCGGCATATAATTAGTTCACCTTTACTTCAGGGACCACTCGTAATGCCGCATGAGATTCGCTCCAGCCAGCAGCGAACCATCGCTTGGAGCTATTTGTTCGTTGCCATCGTCGCGGCGGGGTTGGGCTGCGCACCATCAGCGTTCCTGCGTGCGCAGTCGCCCACGGTTCACGGGTACGTCACCGTGATTCGTTCGCCGGACAGTTTCGACGTAAATGGGGAGCATGTCAACACGACTGCGGAGACCCGGTTTGGAACGATCGGAACGAAGAACCCGGTAACCAATGTGCCGATGCCCGGCGCCCTGCGGATCGGCGCCTGGGTACAGGTATTCGGCGAGCGTGACCGGAGGGCAAAAATCGTGGACGCCGAGACGGTACTTTTCCGAGATGATCGGGACCGGCAGCTCACCGGGTTGGGAGTGATCGACAAAGTGATCTCGACCGCTCCGGAACTGGTGTTTGCAGCGGATGGTTACCGTATCCGCGTGGCGCCGGAAGCGAAGATCAGCTATCCAAAAGATGTGAAATCGGCGGCCGACGTTCATGCGGACCTGTGGGTGCTTTATGAAGGCAAACTGGGTCCGGATGGCCTGCTGGATGCCACGAAAGTTCGGTACGTGACAGACGAACACTCGAAGCAAAAATCCGGGAAAGTACCGGCGGATTCCAGTAAGACCTCTGAGGCATCGCAGCCGTCCGGAAGCGGCGCCCCGGCGGCCAAAAATGAAGCACCGACGCCGACTAACCCCTCCAGCCAGATAGAGGCTAATGTAGAGGATCACAGGACGGAAATCCAGTTCGGCGACATTTCATACAGGACTTCAAAGGACCAGGCGCTGCAGTCCCGGGTGCGTCGAATCGGTATGAGCCTGGTCCCCGCCTACCAAAAGCACCTGCCGGACGACGATTCATCGAGAATTCGTTTCGATTTTGTTGCCGTTGATGACCCGGCGCGCAAGGTGAACACTTCCCCGGACTCGGAAGGCCTGATCCTTGTTTCCGCGCAACTGGCGGCGAGATTCAGGAACGACGACCAACTTGCCGCCGTGCTGGCCGACGGCATTGAATTCAATTTGCAGCAAGAGGCGCCGCTGGCGATCCAGGTGAACCGAGCTATTCTGACAAAGGCCGCAGTCATGGGAGCGGCGAATTTAGTCCCATTCGCCGGGCTCGCGGCGGGCAGCGTGTATTACATCGAGCAGCAAAGGCTATTGCAGGACCAGCGGGGGCGGATGGCGCTTCAGTTGATGGTCGACGCGGGCTACGACCCCTGGCAGGCTCCCGAAGCNNATCCTGAATCTGATGTATGAAAAGGCCGCCCCAACCAATCCTTTGGAGGGTGGCTCAACTAAGAGTGATGCCAACCCGAGGAAGTAGTGGACGCCTTGGGCCGTATGGTTGGGGTGGTGCAGGCCGACCATGTGATCGGTTTTCTGCGGGAGAAGCTGTAAACCCAATAGATGGAACGGTAAATGCCCCAATTTCGGCAAAAGTTGACCAAAACAGTACACTCCGGTTTTCCCCGAAGGCATAATCTCAGAGAAAATATCCGGATTTATCCAGATATGTGAAAGAATTCAAGTATGATCCAGTTTCCCAAAATCATTCAGGGCGGCATGGGCGTAGGCGTCTCGAACTGGCGCCTGGCGAACGCTGTCTCAAGATTGGGCCAGCTTGGCGTGGTCTCCGGTACGGCGCTCGACCAGTTGTTTGTGCGACGGCTTGCCGATGGTGACCATGAAGGCAACATGCGCCGAGGGCTGGAGGCTTTCCCGTTTCCGGAGATGGCCAGGCGGATCTGGCAGGAGTACTTTGTGCCCGGCGGCAAGCCTGAGGGCGCGCCGTATCCGACGGTTCCCATGCACCAGCGGAAGGACTCGCGCAAGCTGATTGAGCTGTGCATGGTGAGCAACTTCGTCGAGGTGTTTCTGGCGCGGGAGGGGCACAGGAATCCCGTGGGAATTAATTTCCTTGAGAAAGTGCAGCTGCCTCATCTGCCCTCTATTTACGGAGCCATGCTGGCCGGGGTGGGTTATGTGCTGATGGGAGCGGGGATTCCGCTGCACATTCCCGGGGTGCTGGACGCATTTGCGATGCACCATGCGGGCGAGTACAAGCTGACGGTGACCGGCGCGGTGCCGGGACAGGATACGCAGATGCATCTGGATCCGGCTGAGTTCGCGGAGGGCCCGCTGCCCATCCTGCGGCGGCCGCGGTTTCTGGCGATTGTTTCGTCGAACACGCTGGCAACCACCATGCTGCGCCGGGCGAGCGGGCGCGTAGACGGGCTGGTGATTGAAAGCCCCACGGCCGGCGGACACAATGCGCCGCCGCGCGGAAAGCTGCAGCTCAACGAGGCTGGGGAACCCATCTACGGCGAACGCGACCAGGTGGACATGGAAGGCTTGAGAGCGCTGGGCGTTCCCTTCTGGCTGGCCGGCGGTTACGGCAATGCGGAGAAGCTGCGCGAGGCTCTCGACGAGGGCGCTGCGGGGGTTCAGGTGGGAACGGCATTTGCGTTCTCTGAGGAATCCGGGATGCGCGCCGATCTGAAAAAGAAGCTGATCGCACAGGCAATTACGGGCTCCGGAGAGGTGTTTACGGATCCGCTGGCGTCGCCCACAGGCTTTCCATTCAAGGTTGCACAGCTGGAAGGTACCTCGTCCAAGTTCGAGATTTACCAGGAGCGGAAGCGTGTCTGCGATCTGGGCTACCTGAGGGATCCTTATGCCGCGGAGAATGACACCATCGGCTATCGATGCGCGGCGGAGCCGGTGGCCAATTATCTTGCCAAGGGCGGCAAGATTGAGGATACCGTGGGAAGAAAGTGCCTTTGCAATGCGCTGATGGCCAACATCGGCCACGCGCAGGTTCGCAAGGACCGGGTAGAGGAATCTCCGCTGGTGACCGTTGGGGACGACTTGAACACGATTGCGACGTTCCTGAAGCCGGGTCGCACAAGCTATAGCGCCGCGGACGTGGTGAAGTCGCTATTGAGCCTAAGCGAGGCTGACGAGAGAGTGGTTGAGCCGGTCGCTGGGCAGGAGCCAGTTTTGGCCATGGAACCGGTTTTGGCCACCGCCTAGAAAGAAACAAACCTCC
>PMWR01000401.1 GCA_003166055.1 Acidobacteriaceae bacterium | reverse complement strand
GTGCTGATCCTGATTACCGACGGCGAGGACAACGCGTCGACGCTGAACCTGGAGCAGACGATCCGGAGGGTGCAGCAGTTGTCAGGGCCGGTGATCTATTCGATTGGACTGCTGTTTGGGGACGAGATGAGCCGTGCCGAGGTGCGGCACGCGCGGCGGGCTCTCGAGATGCTGTCGACGGAGACGGGCGGGATGGCGTTCTTTCCCAAGTCGATTGAGCAGATCGACCAGATTGCGGCGGAGGTGGCGCGCGATATACGGAACCAGTACACGCTGGGCTACCACTCAACCAAGCCGACTACGGAGCCGGGGTTCCGGCGGGTGCTGGTGACGGCGGAGGCGAAGGGAATGGGGAAACTGAACGTACGGACGCGAACGGGATATTTTCCGATCGTGCGGGTGGGCAAGGCGGCCGCGCCGGCGAAAAAGTGAGTTGGGTAATACAGGCCGCGGGAAAAAGCCTTACGTCGGGCGAAGTCTCGAAGAGTCGTCGCGCAGGGGCATCTAAAGAGGCTGCGGAAAAAGGCAGGTTTAGGTTTGAATTCTTGGAAGATGGCGCAGGGGCTGAAGCCCCTCTCTCTCATTTTCAACAACTTGCGGCACGACTGAAGTCAGGCCCTGATACAAAGCGTATGAGAATTACCGTTTGGGCGAGTTTTTCCGCAGCCTGTAAAGCCCCTCTCTCAATTTGGACAACTTGCGGCGCGACTGAAGTCGCACCCTGATACAAGGCCTGTCAATTTGTGATTCGTAATTCGCTGCTTAGGCCTTTGTGCATTCCCACCCATTGTGCAAAGAGCGCACAATGGATGGGGCACAGTGCACAAATCCCGAAGTGCAACCGCAGGTCCTTCGACTCGCTGCGCTCGCTCAGGATGACGGCTCTTATCTCATGCACTGGAAAAAACTGCCAATGCACTACTGAGGCTACTTCGAGCCCGCTGCGGCCGAGGCAATGTAGAGGTCAACATTGCTGGTATCAACCAGCGAGGTTCCGGTATCCACGAAGACGGGGTACGGGGCGAAGGCATCGGCGCTGTAGTCCTTGTTCAGTTGCCTGGGCGGGGCGTGAAACACCTCGTCGAGGCCCTTCAACCCGATGTATCCCATGGTGTAGGGCTTTTGCGCGATGGTCGCATCGATGGTTCCCGCCTTGATGCCGTCGAGCGTGTCCTGATTCACGTCGAACGCCACAAGTTCGCGCCCGCCGCCTACGCGCTTGACCGCGTCGGCCACCGACTTGCCTGAAGCCGACTCGAGGCAGACAAACGCGTCGATCTTCTTCGGTCCGGTCAGCGCCAGGTATTGCTGCGTCTTGTCGAATGCGATTTGCGGATCGGTCTTGACGTCGACCACGTCAACGATTTTGATGTCGGGCCGGGTGGCAAACACGTCTTTGTATCCCTTCAGGCGCTCCTCGGTGTTGGGCTGGCCTGAAATGGTGAAGAACACCACGTTGCCCTTGCCGCCGAGCTTTTCGATCACGCGCCGGCCGCCCATACGTCCCGCCTCAAGGTTGTTGGTCCCGATGAAGTAGAGCCGGCGGCTTCCGGCCGCGTCGGAGTCCATGGTAATCACGGGAATGCCGGCGTTGATCGCCGCATCAATCTGCGGCTGGAGCACGGAAACATCGGCCACGGAGATCAGGATGCCGCTCGCTTTGGCCGCAATCGCCTTCTGCAACTCGGCCGCCTCCGCCTGCGGATCATATCCGTCCGGTCCCGCCACTCGCGCCGTCACCCCGTATTGCGCCGCCGCCGCCTTGAATCCCGCCGCGGCAGTCTGCCAGTAGGGCAAAGCGGAGTTTGCCGAAATCAGGTAGAAGATNNTTCATCGCTCTCATGGTTGCCTCCCGATCCAGTTGTGAAAGTCTTCGAGGTTCAGCGGCGGATTCGTCACCGAACCGCCGCCAAAAAAACTTCGGCAGGATGGTACTCCGGCACAAAGATCGTTGTCCAACTCCCACTGCATGGGAATGGTTATACCACCGGCTAAGGGCATCTTTGGTGATTGCCCGCACGTCAGAGGGCCCGGCACTGCGCTCTGGTCCCCAATTGCGGTATAACCAGACTTGAGCCCCACGGTGCGCATCGAGGATTTGCGGTCCCTTATTCCGTGCTTTGAGGGGTTCCAAGCATCGAAGACCATCATGAGACTGTCCGAGGATCCGTCCGCGTTACCCCCGGGAATTGCCGTTCGCGGCGACGCGGAAGACGAACTCACTCGCCGCGCCCACCCCGAGCCGCCGCATCTCTATCGCAGGCCGTTTGCCCGCGACGCCGCACGCATTCTGCATGCGCGCGCCTTTCGCCGTTTGGCAGGCAAGACACAGGTTTTCGCGCGTCTGCCCGCCGACTCGCCTTCGGATCACTTTCGCAGCCGGCTCACACACACGCTTGAAGTCACGCAGATCGCGCGCACGCTGGCCGCGACACTGGGCCTGAATGCCGAGCTGGCCGAGGCGCTGGCGCTGGCTCACGACATCGGCCACCCGCCCTTTGGTCACACCGGGGAGAAGGCTCTGGACCGCTGCCTGCGCGGCTACGGGCTCACCTTCGACCATAACCTGCACGCGCTGCGCATCGTCACCTGGTTCGAGGAGAGATATGCGGCCTTTCGGGGCATCAATCTGACCCTCGGCGTGAGAGAAGGCATCGTCAAGCATTCCCGGGATTATTCCGCGTTCGCTCATCCGGAGCTGGCCGAGTATTTTCCGGGCCAGTTTCCGCCGCTTGAGGCCCAGCTCATTGACCTGGCGGACGAGATCGCGTATCTAACGGCCGATTTGGACGATGGGCTCGAATCGGGCATCCTGACGCTCGCGCAGGTCCGCGACGGGGCGCCACTCTTCCGCGGGTTCCACGATGCTGTTCTCAAGGAATATCCCGCCGCTGCTGCGAAGCTCACCGTGAATGAAGCCCTCAAGCGCGTCCTGAACTTGCTTGTGACCGACCTGATGAGCGAGATTCGCTTGAGGATTGCCGACTTTGGCGCCACAACGCTCGACGATGTCCGGCACGCGCCACAACGGATCGCCGTGCTGAGCCCGGAGGTTGAAGCAGACCGCGCCGCAGTCAAGGAATTCCTCTACGAGAACCTGTACAACTCACGCGATCTGGAAGAAGCGCGCGCCCGCGCGACAGAGATTGTGGAGAGCCTGTTTGCCGCTCTGCTCGTCGACCCGACGCAGCTTCCCGAAGATCACCAGGCGCAGATTCAGACGCAGGGTCTGGCGCGCGTTGTCGCCGACTATATCGCGGGGATGACGGACAGCTTTATCGAGCAGGCTTGGCTGCGCTGCGGCAAACCATAGGCGGGACTAAATCTGAAGGGAGTTGAGGGGCTTGAGGTTCAGACTCCTCGAGCGCGTTGGATTCAGAATTGAGCCATTTGGGCTGGCATAGCCTCACGATCGAACGGTTGAGGAAGACCAGGAACGCGGTACCAAGCGCAAAGATCACGAACACGCTTCCCGTAACTCGCAGCACTGCCAAAGCGTAATCAAGGAATGGCGGATAGAAATCGCCCAGCAGGCCGGGAAAGAACATCACGCCAACAAGGTGAAATGCAAGTGAATAGCCGACTGCGAGAGAAGCCGGCGCCAAAATCAGCCAACGCGTTTCTTGCATAGAGCGAATCCAGATCCACACCATCAACGCTGTAGTAAGAATCGCAGCGCCGACAACCAGCCGCTTTCCCACATACGCGAAATCGGTGCGCGCGACAAAAATGAACGCGGCCAGAGAGATCGACTGATACAAAACGCCGATTGCGCTGAAGCAAGCGAACCAAACGATATCGCGCCTATTCACTCAGACCTCTTTCCTTCGCAGATCGCGTTTGTACTTCCATGATGATGTTTGATGCGTCCCGTTGAATCCATAGGTCGCTTCCGGCCACAATTTCCATCGACTGGCGCATTGTGACAGGAATCTCCAATTCACCATCAGACTCGACCGTTGCGTATTGGCGTTCCATGCTTTGCATTCTGGCAGAGACAACGAGCCCTTGAGCGACCACGGAAAAAGAAAACGGTTGAACGAAACAATTTGGTTCAACCGCCTCCACGAAGTTCCAATTCGGAATCGTATTACTGCACAGTCCCCGCCGGGCGGAGCCTGCGCAAATCCAAGGCGCATTCCACAGCATTCTGCGCGTTCAGCCGCAGATTGTCAGAAGTTGTCCACAACCATAGCCGCGTAACCTGGGTCGGATTCCGCCCAGTTATTTCGGGCCGCAGGCGCACCAGGACGTCGTTCTGCCCGGTGGCTGCCAAATTAGACGGAGAATCCGTATCCTCAAGTACGAGGTCTACGTGTTCCCCGCTGAGAGCGTCTTCCACGGCGGAGATATCTACCGTTCGTTCGAGCTCGACAGCAATGGAGAAGGCGTGGCTGTGAAAGACCGGCGCGTGAATGACCTGGAGAGCCAGGGCTGGCCAGCGGCCGGCAGACAATGCATCGTAATGGCGGCGAATGCGTGCCTCCGCCGTGCTGAGGTTTACCGCGGCGTTCTCACCCAGGCCGCAGAGCAGGTTGTACGCAGCCTGCGCGTCATAGACGGCGCGGGGCATGTTCTGAAAGCTTAGCAGACTCACCGTCTGCTGGTGCAACTCGTCCATGGCGGCGCGGCCAAATTCGCTTGCCGGCTCAAGTACGGTCGCAGCGGCAAAGCGCACCGGAGCGACCTGTTGCAGCCGCTCGAGCAGGAGCGCCAACACCAGCGCGGCAGGGTGCGCCGGAACCACCGCGGGCGTAAACAGATCCACCGTCGCCGCCTCGGAGCCGAGCCAGGGCGCGCGCACCAGCACTCCCGTTTCCTGATCGAGCGCGCCGGAAAGGTCAAGCACGGTCGAGCCATCGCGCAGAGCCTGCCGCCAGTGTTTGCGCGTCAGGTTCTCTGTACCGCAGAAGAAGGTGAAGTCCACGCGCTCAAAGGATTCCGGGTCAATGGCCTGAACGAAGGTCACCTCGTCGCCCACCTGGTCGAGTTGGCCGCGCACCTGGTCGTCGTCGAGCAGGACAACGCTGGCCGCAGCCAGCGGCGACTCGGCGAGGGCTTCCTTCAACTCCCGTCCCAGCAGGGAGGAGGCTCCGGCAATGGCAATCTTGTACACTTTCGTCCTTTTTCAGCTTAGGAAAATCACGAATGTCTCAACGGATCCGGTTCAACGAGGTTCGAGTCCCTGGCCTGATCCGCGGCCGATCCGCGCCGCCTGCGCCGCGACCACGAATACGCCGCCCGCGCCCAGATTCCGGAGAACATGTAGGCCAGTCCGATCACGAAGCACATCACGTTCGAGAACTTGAGCACGATATACAAAACCACCAGCACCACGGGTAGTATCTGAAACGGATGGCTGCGCGAGAAGTTGATCTCCTTGCCTGACCAGAAGCGCCAGGTGCTCACCATGAGGAAACCGCTTAGGCCGACGAGCAGAAGCCATGGAATCGCAATCCACCACGACAGCACCGGATAGCCGTAGCACAGGTGAACGGTCGAAGCGAGAAACCCCGCCGCCGCCGGAATCGGCATCCCCACAAAATATTTGCGCCCCGGCCGCCCGGGGTTCCTGGGCTGCGCATCGTGCGCGATATTGAACCGCGCCAGCCTTGAAACACCGCCAATCAAAAACAGGAAACAGATGAACGCCCCGGCCTGGTGCAGATGCCCGAGCAACTGCGGGTTGATGGAATCCGGCAGAAAATGAAATCCCCAGATCAGAGCCAGCAGACTGGGCGCCACGCCAAATGTGACCGCGTCGGCCAGTGAATCCAGCTCCTTGCCGAATTCGCTGCAGGTGTTGGTCATGCGGGCAATGCGCCCGTCGAGCGAGTCAAACGGAATGGCAAGGATGATTGCGATTGCCGCCCAGTCGAGGTGCGTTTGCGCGTCGCCTGGTCCGCTGATGGCCTTGATGGTCTCGGTAATGGAAAAGAAGCCAGCGCCGATGTTGCCTACGGTAAAGAGCGACGGCAGCAGGAACATCCCGCGGCGCAACCGGGCCTGCACCTGGGCCCTGGCCAGCGCCGGGTCGCGGTGGGGGCTCACTGCTGGCCTCCGCCCGGCATGGCCGCCAGCACGCTCGAACCGCCCTTCACGCGCTCACCAACCTTTACCCGCAAGAGCGCATTCGCCGGGATCAGAACGTCCACGCGCGAACCGAACTTGATCAATCCCACGCGCTGGCCGCGCTCAACCGTGTCGCCTTCCTTGAGGTTAAAGACGATTCGCCGCGCCAGCAGTCCGGCGATCTGCTTGAATGTGACTTCGACACCCGCCCCGTCGCGCACCGTCACCACATTCTGCTCGTTACGGTCCGCCGAGGCCGGATTCATGGCGTTCAGATATTGGCCCTTCTGGTAGCGCACGGCGGCGATTATCCCGCTGATCGGAGAGCGATTCACATGGACATCGAAAACGCTGAGAAAGATGCTGATTCGCTGTCGGGGCCCGTTGGGAGTGGCGATGGTCACCGTTTCGGTGACCAAGCCGTCGCCGGGCGAGACGATTAAGCCCTTGCCGCCTGGAATTGTTCGCTGGGGGTCGCGAAAGAACCACAGAAAGAATGCCGCCAGAAGCACCGGCGCGATGCTCCACGCCGAGTTGCCCGTAGCCCACGCCAGCCCGATCGCAACCGCCAGCAAGCTCAAACCGTAGATGTAACCGTCACGAACCATCGTCCCAACGATTATACGGCTGTCCTGCCGATGGGATTGAGAGTGTGCGCGAGGATTGCCCGCACACGAACAGCGCCGAAGCCGCCCAAGGCCGCTGCTTCGTAAATTGCCTGCAAAAATCCCTTTTCCTGAAGGCCCTAAGCCACTGCCGGCGACCGGCGCTCCAGCGCGAAGATCAGGTCCTTGGCGTGCAGCTTCAGCTTTTTCAAGCGCACCTCCTCGAGCTGTTCATCTTCGGAGAGATAAGGCTTTTGAACCAGTTCTTCCAGCCGCTGAGCGTAGCGATGATGTTCGGCATGCAGGCGATCGATTTCTTCGCTCAGCGTGGGATCTTGTACTTCGTCCATCAAGCACCTCCCGTATTACAGAACAATTACATATATCGCCGCAGAGTGGCAATCGGCAAGCGCCAAACTCTGCGTGAGCCGACAAAAGTCATTAGGAACCTGTGGAAATCTGGACTGGAATCGTCCACCCAGCACTCAGCCGCGGTCATCCGAGCCGCAACTGGAGCAGCAGCGCGTCTTCTGGAGGGTCGGCGTAGTAGCGCGGCCTGCGGCCTGTGGCGGCGAACCCGAGAGCCCGGTAAACCGCCAGCGCCGCGGCGTTGGAGGCGCGCACTTCGAGAAGGACATCGGTGATTTGCGCGGCGATCAGTTCCTGGGCCATCGCGGCGAACAGGCGGCGGGCTACGCCTTGGCGCTGGTTTCCGTTGGCGACGGCAATGGTTTCGAGTTCGGCTTGAGGGGGGAGCAGGGATGAGACGGCGAAACCGAGCAGGTTTCCGGCACTCTCCGCTACGAGAGCGATCCGACGCGGCGCCGATTCGGGGTCGAGCGCCGACCGGTAGGCCGAAGCCGGCCAATGCGGCGCGTCCTTCAGGCTCTGCGCAATTTCCAGGATGCCGTCCACGTCGGCGGGAGTCATGGGGCGAATGCACAGCTCTATGGGGGAAGGTGTCATGCGCGGGGCTGTCCCGCTTGTGCCTCGCCGAATATTTCAGCGTCGGATCGGCGCAGGTAGTGGCCGTCGAGCAGCGCCAGGTCGATAGACGCTCCCGCTATAAGCCGCGCTTCGCCAAGCCGCAGCGCATCCGTGGCAACGGGCGCTGTGCTCACCATCAGTTGCGTCGTTGGCCAGGCGGCCCGCAGCAATGCGGCGGCAGACAGGTCGCAAACCGCAATCCGCAGAGGCGGTGGGCTGATTGCTGCCAGCTCGGTCGCTCCGGCCAGCATCTCAATGGGCGCCAGGCCGGTTCTTTCCACACGCAGAAACACCTCGCCGCGATGGGCGTCGAGGGCCGCTGACGGCACTCCCGATTTGCGCGCGAGGACCTCGAGCCGCGAAACCGCGACGACCGGAATTCGCGCGCTCTCCGCGAATCCCTTCACGGCTGCGAGGCCAACCCTTACACCGGTAAAGCTGCCTGGTCCGTTGACGGTCACGATTCCGCCTACATCGTTTAAACCAGCGCCCGCAGCCTTGAGGAGTTCGCGGACGGCTGCAACCAGCGTGGCGGAGTAGCTGCGGCCTTCGAGCTCAGTCTGTCCCAGGATTTCGAGGTCGCGGCCCGCCAGACGCGCCAGGGCGACAGAGCCGGTGGGACCGCAGGTGTCGATGCCGAGGAGAATCATGCCGAATTGGGCGGTCTTTGCCGGGGGGATTTCGCAGCTGTCCATAAACCATCAGCATGACACACCGGCAAGCGGAGCTGCCATCCAGACGGGCCTGAGTTGCGGTCGCCGTCTGGAAGATGTACGCTTATGTGTACACATGGAGGGGAAAATGCCTGCAATCAAAGTGGGTGTGCGTGAATTTCGCGAGCAGATTGCGCGTTTCCTTGAGTCGGATACGCCGGTTGCCGTAACGCGCCGCGGCGAAACGCTCGGCGTATACGTCCCCACGCCCCGGAAACGGATCAAATCTGCCGACATAGGCGATCTGAAAGCCGCCGCGGATCGTCTCGCCCTGACCCTGGCCGATGTGGACGAAGAAGAAATCGTCGCCGACTTCAAGCAGCTTCGCCGGCGCAAGAACGCCGCGGGCTGAGATGATTGTCCTGGACGCCAACATTCTGATTCGAGCGGTATTGGGTCGTCGCGTTCGCCAGCTTATTGAAGCTTACGGAGCCGGGCAAATTCGCTTTTATGCGCCCCAAGCCGCCTTCGACGATGCCGAGAAATATTTACCGCCGTTGCTGGAAAAGAGAGGCAAATCTGCGGTCGGCGTCTCCCAATCGCTCCAGTACCTTCAACTTCTCGTGGAACCAGTCAACAGGGAGACATTTGGCGACTTTGAAGAGGAGGCCAGGCTCCGTCTGTGCGGACGTGACGAAGACGACTGGCCGGTTTTGGCAGCAGTCTTGGCGCTGGACTGTCCGATCTGGTCCGAGGATACAGACTTCCTCGGAACCGGCGTTGCTGTCTGGACCTCCAATCGAATCGAGATCTTCTTGAAGGCGCAATCGAACTCATCTGCCCCTGACATTGAATAACCGTATAACTCCACCCTCCCCCATCATTCCCTCTCGCATCCATTACTCTGTTGACAGCGCAACAACCAATCACCTTCCATCTCGCAGGAGAAAAACCCGCCCTTGGCCGCTGCCGCCACAGCTTCATTCCATGACACATGGCGGCCCCGCGCCAACCCCTGGGTCATCGCCATCACCGTTACGCTGGCTACTTTCATGGAGGCGCTGGACACCTCAATCGCCAACGTGGCCATGCCCCACATCGGCGGATCGCTCTCCGCCAGCCGCGATGAAGCGACCTGGGTGCTGACCAGTTATCTCGTCGCCAACGCTGTCGTGCTGCCCTTGAGCGGATGGATCGCCAACCGCATCGGGCGCAAGCGTTTCTACATGACCTGCGTCGCGCTTTTCACCACCGCCTCGCTGCTCTGCGGACTGGCGCCGACGCTCGGCATGCTGGTGTTCTTTCGCGTGCTGCAAGGGGCGGCGGGCGGCGGCCTGCAGCCCAGCGAGCAGTCCATCCTGGCCGACACGTTTTCGCCTGCCAAGCGAAGTATGGCCTTCGCCGTCTACGGCATGGCCGTGGTGATGGCGCCGGTGCTCGGCCCCACGGTCGGCGGCTGGATCGTCGACAACTACAGTTGGCGCTGGATCTTCTTTATCAACATACCGGTCGGCATTTTGTCGCTCTACCTCACCAGCCGCGTGGTCGAAGACCCGCCGTATCTGGCCGCCATCCGCAAGCGCAAGCTATCTATCGACTACTGGGGGCTGGGCCTGCTGGTGGTCACCATCGGCGCTCTGCAAACCATGCTCGACAAGGGCCAGGANNCTGGCCATCTTCATCTATCGCCAGCTTACTGTCGAACACCCGATTCTCGACCTGCGCTTGTTTGCGCAGCGCAATGTCGGCATGACGCAGTTTGTCATGTTCGTGGTGGGCATGTCGCTTTACTCTTCAACCGTTTTAATTCCGCAATTTTTGCAGGAGATCATGGGCTACTCCGCGCGCCAGGCCGGGATGGCTGTTTCATCCGGCGGCATCGCGCTGATGTTTCTTTTTCCCGTGGCCGGGGCTCTCGCGCCCAAATTCGACCCGCGCATGCTGGTCGCCTTCGGCTTCACCATTACCACCTTCGGCCTCTTCCGCATGACCAACATCAATCTCGATGTCAGCTTTGGCATGGCTGTCAGTTGGCGCGTTTTCATCGCGCTGGGGTTGCCCTTCCTGTTTATCCCGATCAACACGCTTTGCTATTCGGGGATACCGCAGGAGAAATACAACGAGGTCAGCGGACTTACGGCGCTGATGCGCAACCTGGGCGGCAGCGTCGGCATCAGCTTTGTCACCACGCTGCTGGCGCGTTTCACGCAGATTCATCTGAACATGATTGGCGCGCATACGGTCGCCGGCAACGGTCCGTTTGACGCCATGCGCAACGGCCTTACGAGTGCATGGATGCGCAACGGGATTGCACGGCCGGACGCCATGCAACACGCCCACGCGCAAATCTACGGCATGGCGCAAATTCAAGCGCGGCTGCTCTCCTATGTCGATGTCATCTGGATCATGGTGGTGCTAACGGCGATGCTGATTCCGATTCCGTTCCTGATGAACAAGCCTAAGAAGGCCGGGCCGGCGCCGATGGCGCATTGAGGAGATTGGCGATTACTTCCCACGCTGATGCTGGCGCACGACCAGCCGGCGCCGATGAGCATATATCAGGCGGAGATCTGAGTTTCTTCTTCCTCAAGATTCAATTGTTTCATCCATTTTGCTGACCCGTATATTCCAGCCACCAAACCGGACACCGAATGCGCTACATCCAGTACAGGCCAATACAACCCGGTTCCATTTCCAAGTAGCTCTATCTTGTTCAGAGTGCTTGGCTCCGCCTCTGAGAGTCCCTGAAGTAGTTTGCGCGGAATGCGATGAGTAACGCCGTTTCTCATGCGCAACTGGATGCAGTCAGTGCGGACAGAGTAGGTCGCTCGAGCAACTCGATGATCGTACCGCGAGAATGTGCGCGCCCGCCGAATCGCGGCATCGATTTCAGCATCCGTCGTCACTACTCTCGCTAACTTAGGCATGTGCTTCTCTCCATAGCTCGACGAGTTCGTCAAAATGTTCAGCCGCCACCTGCAAGATATGTTTCACATCCCTGCGACGGGCATTACCGGGTCGGATCGCATCGTTTCTGGCCGCCAAAGCAACCTCTCTACCGGGCCCCTCGCGAAGTTCCACGATCACTTCCGTCTCGGCATAGAATCCATGCACATGTCGAGGTTCATGGTCTTGTGGATAGGCGACAAAACGAACACCATCGAACCGAAGGGAGCCCACGCAGAGAGAATACTCCAAAATCGGCTGGACTGCTTCTCACTAAACCGCCGCTAACGCCTGCTCCAGATCCGCAATCAGGTCTTCCTTGTCTTCGATCCCCACTGACAGGCGCACCAGGCCCTGTGTAATTCCCAGGCGCTCGCGGTCGTCTTCGCTCAAGGCGGCGTGCGTTGTGGTGGCCGAGTGCGAGGCCAGCGACTCAACGCCGCCCAGCGACTCCGCGCTCAGGAACAGCTTGATTGCTCCGAGGAACCTTCCCGCCTTTTCGCGCGTGCCCAGATCGAAGCTCAGCATCGAGCCGAATCCCCGTTGCTGCTTGACGGCCAACTCATGCTGCGGATGGGATTTTAATCCGGGATAGGCCAGGCGCGTGAGCTTCGACTGCGTCGACAGGAACTCCGCTACCGCGCGGCCATTCTCTTCGTGCTGCTTCATGCGCAGCGGCAGCGTCTTGATGCCGCGCAGCACCAGGAAACACTCAAACGGCGACATGATGCCGCCGGCTGCCTTCTGCACCAGCAGAAAGCGCTCCTTGTGCTCGGGCTTCGACCCGATCAGGGCCCCCCCCAGTCCATCCGAGTGACCGTTTAGGAACTTGGTCGTCGAATGCATCACGATATCCGCGTCCAGCGCGAGCGGGCTCTGCAAATAGGGCGACATGAACGTGTTGTCCACGCTGACTTCGACGCCCTTTGCATGCGCAATTTCGCTTACCGCGGCAATGTCGCTCAACTGCATCAGGGGATTGGTGGGCGTTTCGACGTGGATGAGTTTCGTGTTGGGCTTGATGGCAGCGGCCACGGCCGCCAGATTGCCGGTGTCCACGTACTGGATCTCGATGCCGTAGTGCTGAATGATCAGGTTGAAGAGGCGTTGCGTGCCGCCGTACACGTTATGCGAACAGATCAGATGATCGCCCGCCCGGAGCGTGGCCACCAGCGCATAAATCGCGGCCATGCCGCTGGAGAAGGCATGACCGGAAAATCCGCCTTCGAGGGCTGCCAGCGCTTCTTCGAGGCGGTCGCGGGTCGGATTGCCGGCGCGGGAGTAGTCCCATCCGCGGTCGGTGCCGATGCCGGTCAGTTCGAAGGTCGATGAAAGGTAAACCGGAACATTCACCGCACCCGTCAAAGGGTCGGGATATTGGCCGGCATGCACCGCAAGAGTCGAGTATTTGTAGTCAGACATGAGTCAGCTTTTAGCTCCTGGCTTCCAGCCTCTAGCTTATCGCGCCGGAGCGAAGTGGTTGGTTGGTGACCCAATTACTCTCATCCCCATAGAAGCCGTCATCCTGAGCGACCGAAGGGAGTCGAAGGACCTGCGGTTCGGGCATTATTTGCAGGGAATGGTTGCTTGGGATAGCATCCTTCGCTGAGATCATTGCACGTGGGGTTGCTTTTTTCGATCAGAGCGATTTTCTTTGCGCGGGACCAGCCCTTCAACTGCTTTTCTCTCTTAATTGCGTTTCCAGGACACATGAATCGCTCGAACCAGACGAGCCGGTTGCAGTTGTATCGTGCGGCGAATCCGTCTGGGTGCAACTTTTCCTTGTGCTGGTAGACGCGCATGCGAAGGTCGCCGGTGATGCCGATGTAAAGCGTGTGGCTGCGACTGGCCACGATGCAAGTGAAGTAGGTCCGCTCATCCATGCCGGAAGCGTATATCAAAGTTGGTGGATGGCGTTGTGACAGAAACCCGCGCTTCGGTTGCTCCCGATGATAAATAATTTCAATAAAAGGCGGAGGCAAAAACAACCGCAGGTCCTTCGACTCCCTTCGGTCGCTCAGGATGACAGATATTCTTTATAAAAGGCAAAGGCAAAGGCAAAAGCAGCCGCAGGTCCTTCGGCTCCCTTCGGTCGCTCAGGATGACAGCTTTTTGGGGGTGATTAAGAATGAGAAACCGAGCGGTGAGGCAATAGAACCTTCCTACGCCCCGCCGTCAAAAGAACCTTCTAAGCGCCACCCTCGAATATTTTCCTGGACAAATACCGCTCCGCCGAGTCGGGAATGATGACCGCGATCCGTTTCCCGGCACCCAGTTCGTTTGCCAGCGCCACTGCCGCAAACACCGCCGCGCCCGAGCTAGATCCGCCCACGAGGCCCTCTTCAGCGGCCAGGCGCTTGACCATGTCGAATGCGTCTTGGTCGGTCACAGCGACTATGCGGTCGCATACATCGCGATGAAACGTCTCCGGCACAAAATGCACGCCGATGCCTTCAATTTTATGTTTGCCCGGCGCGCCGCCTTGCAGGATCGACCCCTCGGTCTCGACAGCCACATTTACCACCGCCGGGTTCCGCTCTTTCAAAAAGCGCGCAACGCCGCTGAAGGTTCCGCCCGAACCGACGCCGGCGACAAAGCCGTCCACGCGGCCTTCCATCTGCTCCCAGATCTCCACCGCCGTGGTGTCGTGGTGATACTTGGGATTGGCCTGGTTTTGAAACTGCAGCGCCGTAAACGAACCTGGAATCTGCTTGCCCGCCGCGAGCGCGCGCCGGATCGCGCCGGCCATCCCTTCGTCCTCAGGCGTGCGGATCACCTCGGCGCCGAAGCCACGCATCAGGATGCACTTTTCTTCAGCGAAGCCTTCGGGCACGAAGAGCTTTACCGTGTAGCCGCGGTTGACGCCGATCAGCGCCAGGCCCACGCCGGTGTTCCCTGCCGTGGCCTCGATAATTGTCGAGCCTGCGTGCAGCAATCCGCGCGCTTCGGCATCGAGAATCATGCCCAGGGCGGCGCGATCCTTGATGCTGCCGCCGGGGTTCAGGAATTCGAGCTTGGCGAAGACCGCCGCCGCTGGTTCGGGGGCGAGACGGGCCAGCTGCAGCATTGGCGTGTGGCCTACCAGTTGGGTAATGTCGGCTGCGATGCGGAGGGTGGGAGTGGTTGAGGTGGCAACGGCCATGGCAGCAATCAGTCTAACGCATGGCGGCCGCTAAGAAAGGTGGGAAGACCCGAGGGCCGATAGTTGGGCTTTGAGATCTCCCACCCATCGGACAGAAGCAAAGACGTCCGATGGATGGGGCACCCGGCCTTGTACTTTCCCAGGACTCAAGGGCGAGACCTGGGGCCCCCGGCATTTTCCGCTTGCCATTGAACTGGGCATCCCCTGGCTATTCGGGTTTGGGCTGGCCGGTGGCGCTGTCTTGCCTGGCTAGCTTGACGCGGGCGGTTTCGAGCTTCTTCTGCACCTTGCTGACGTCGCCGGGCTCGACATCGGCGGCGGAGGCCTTGGCGTATTCAGAAAGCGAGAGTTCCCACTGCGCGGCGGCGAGACGAATGCGGCCGGTCTTCTCGTAGAGGTCGCCCAGGTGGTCGTGGACGGTGGGGTCGGTCTGGTCGCGATCGACGGCCTGGCGGAGATTTTCTTCGGCAAGCTCGTAATTGCCGAGCTTGAAGTAGATCCATCCCAGAGAGTCAAGATAAGCGCCGTTCATGGGCTCGATTTCGACGGCCTTGCGGATGAGCTTGAGGGCTTCAGGCAGGCGGGTTCCCCTGTCAGCGAGCATGTAGCCGAGGTAGTTGAGGGTCATGGCGCTGGCCGGATCGAGATCGAGGGCCTGGCGGAAGAACTGCTCGGCCTGGTCGTAGTGTTTCTGGCGCTCAGCCAGTGCGCCCTTGAGGAAGAACAGGTAGGTGCGATCTTCCTTTTTGGTGGTCAGAGCGGAGGCCTTGACGTAGGCATCGTCGGCGTCCTTCCAGCGGCGCATCTGGGTGTAGAACTGGCCGAGGCGCAGCCATGTGGCGCGGTCGTGGTCGGTATTGTCGAGCAGGCTCCTGGCCATGGCAACGGCGGCGTCGCCTTTGCCGTCTTCGAGGAGGGCACCGGCGAGCATGAGCTTGAGATCCAGATCCTTGCCTTTGAGATCCGGATCCCTGGGGTTTGCCGCGGCGGCTTTGTCTGCGACGTCAACGGCTTTGCGGGACATGTCGACGGCTTTGTCGAACTGTTTGGCGGCGCCGTAGGTTTCTACCTGGCCTTCAAGGCCGCGCAGGGCCGCATCGCCGCCGAGGTCGATCATCTTCTGGTAGGTGGCGATGGCCTGGTCGGTCTTGTTTTGCTCCTGATAGACGCCGGCGAGCCGCTCAAGGAAGATGCTGCGGCTGTTTTTCTCTTCGGCGGTATAGGCGCCATTGGCGTGAGAGGTCAGGTCGACCATCTTCTCGTAGGTCTGGGCGGACTCGTCGAAACGGCCGAGCACATCGAGGAGCAAGCCTTCGCTATAGCCGGCTTCAAGGGATGTGGGGTCCTTTTTGCGGGCCTTGCGAATGGTGGCGAGGGCATCTTCATATTTGCCCTGGCGGCGCTGGATGTCACTGATGTGGACGAGGGGTTCGACGTTTTCAGGATCCGCCTGGGAGAGCTGCTGGAACTGCTTCAGCGCTTCGTCGAGCTGATTGTCGTTTTGCAGGGCCTGGGCGAGCGCGTCGATGGTCTGGGCATCGCCCGGATCCATGTCGGCTGCGCGCTGATAGGCGGCAATGGCGTCCTTGGGCTGCTTCAACTGATCGTAGGCCGCGCCGAGGGCGAACTCCATCTTGGGGGAACGGTCGTTGATGGGAACGTCTTCAATTACTTTGGCAGCATGCTTCAGGTCGCCGCTTTCGGCGTAGAGGCGGGCGAGATTGAGCACCACTTCTTCCGACTCGGGCTCGATGGCCTGGGCGGTCTTGAATTGCTCTTCCGCCTGCTGGGGCAGGTGCTTGACGGTGTAGAGCTGGCCGAGGACCATGCGGTCTTCAACGCTCTTGGGTTGCAGGCTGACGATCTTTTCGAATTCGGCGATTGCCTGATCGAGGACATTGCCGGAGGGCGACGTGGAGGAGACGGGATTGGACCCGTCGCCGAGCTGGCGCAGGTAGATGCGGCCAAGCAGGCGGTGCGCAGCGATGTCATTTGGCGAGTTCTTGAGCAGGTTGTGTGCGGTGACTTCGGCCTCGTGGGTGTGGCCGCTGCGGAAATAGAGATCGGCGAGACCGTCGTTCAATTCCGGGGAGTTGGGGTCGGCATTGAGGGCGAGCTTGTATTCCTCGACAGCGCGGCCGATGAATTCCTGGCGTCCCAATTCGACAGCCTGTTCTTCGTAGTAGCTGGCCATGGCGACGTGAAAGTAGGCGGAAGCGCGGTCGGCGGCCGGTGCGGAGGCCGGCACGGGGGCAATTTCGATCGACTTGGCAGGCGTCTGGACTGGGGCGGCCTGGGCGGGCGCGGCTTGAGCTGGGGCAGCAGGAGCCTTGGTATCAGGAGGCATGTCCTGAGCGCGGAGATGAACTGCCGGCAGAAGCAGGAGGGAACCGGCGGCAAACGATAGCCAGGAGGGCAATAAGCGATTTTTTATTCTCATCATCCAGACAATTCCGTGCCTTACGGGACCTGCGGAAGAGGAATACCGACCGGGGGGACCGAAAGGCAGCGCAGGCAGCCGTTGAGAGCAGCTCTGCCTACTGTAGAGACGATTTTAACTGTTAATAGTCGCGGTGACACGGCGGAATGCGGGATTTTTGGGCAAAGATGGAGCCCTGCACGCAGCGAGGAGGGGCTGCGGGGAAGATCGGGCTGGGGTTCCGGCTACATGCTGGAAGGATGCTGGTGCGCTTCGATGGCCATCCTTCGGGTTTCCGCGCTTGCTTTGAGCCAGTCCATCAACAGAGATGTCACGTCTACGGTGCCGGCTTTTGGGTCGGGACCGGGAGCGTCGACGATGGAGGACAGCTTCATTTTGCTGCTAAGCTCTTTAAACTCAGGCTGGAGCACGGCAAGGATGTTGCCGAGGGGCGCCTTGCCGGTAACCTGCTGCATGGCCAGTTCCTGGCTCTCCGCGCCGTATTTCTCCAGTTCTTTGGCCCTGGCTGTGTCGTTGGAGGCCTTGACGGTGGTTAGCTCATATCGGCGGTCGGCGAGGATTGCAGCCCACAGCGGGGAGCGGTAGTAGGCGAGGACGATTGAGGTTCGGTCGAAGGTGCCGACGACCGGGCTGGACGGTGCGGGTGCCGCGGGAGCTTGCGCGGCGGCGGCAAATGGGATGGCGGCGAAAATGAGGGCGGCGAGGACGATTCGCTTCATGGCGAGCCTCCATGGTTGACGGCGAGGAAGTTCCTTGTGGAACAGGAACAGGAGACGGATTTGGCCGTCGCGGGCAATATAGTCCGTTGGGAAAACGGGGATTGTGCTGGGGATCACGGGAGGATGTTTAGTGGAAGTGGGGCGACGCGGAACGTGCCCGAAGCAGACCATCCAAACGGGCGAGGGCTCAAACAATAGCGTTTCAGGTCGGTATACAAGCGGTTTGAAGGCCCGTACCGTCACTTTTCCAAGGCAATTTGCCCCTCGCCGGGCAGTGCGCCCCGCATCCGGATGGTTAGGTATCGCACGTAGACCTTCACGAGTACAATCCCTAGGGAAAAAGAAGCGATTGA
>PMWR01000640.1 GCA_003166055.1 Acidobacteriaceae bacterium | reverse complement strand
GTGCCGCATCGCGAGCAGCATCTTCACCACGCTCGCAATGCCCGCGCCGGCTTCAAGGTGACCGATGTTTGCCTTGACGGAGCCGACCGCACACGATGGGTCCGAGCGCCGGAGAAGAGCCGGATCCTGCGACAAGACACGAGCCGCCTTGAGGATGCCGTTGATCTCGATTGGGTCGCCGAGCGGCGTGCCGGTGCCGTGCGCCTCGAAGTAGTCGATCATGCTCAGGTCGAAGCCGGCCTTGCGGTAGGCGGCCACCAGCAGATCGGCCTGGGCATTGGGATTCGGCACGGTGACGCCGGTGGTATGCCCGCCGTGGTTTTCAGCGGATCCACGTATAAGCCCATAGATGGGATTGCGGTCGCGCAGTGCGGCGCTCAACGGCTTAAGGAAGATCGCGCCGACGCCCTCACCGCGCACATAGCCATTTGCCTCGCGGTCGAAGGTCTTGCACTTGCCGTCGCGCGCGAGAACACCCGATTGCTCGACGGAGATGAACAGGTTGGGGCTGACAAGAATGTTGACTCCGCCCGCTATAGCCTGTTCGCACTCGCCGGTCTCGATGGCGCGCACAGCGCGGTGAATCGCAACGAGGGAACTGGAGCAGGCGGTGTCGATCGACGCGCTCGGGCCGCGAAGGTTGAGCGTGTAGGAGACTCGGTTGGCGACCCAGAAGTGAGGCTCGGCGCCAAAGCCTTCGGCGACGCCTCTCTCTTTGAGAAGGCCTGCATAATCTGAGACGCCGACGCCGGCAAAGACGGCGGTGTTCGAGCCGGAGAGATCGGTCTTCGAGTGGCCTGCATCTTCCATTGCTTTCCAGGCCGCCTGCAGGAAGAGGCGCTCCTGCGGATCCATCAGCTTTGCTTCGCGTGGCGAGATGCCGAAAAACACCGGGTCGAACAGGTCTACGCCGGAGATGAAACCCGCGCGCGTTACGGTGGTTTTTGCGGAAAAAGCTCGCCAGTCCCACCGATCCCTGGGAATTTCAGTGACAGAATCGACGCCGGATTCGAGATTCCGCCAGAACGCGTCAATGTCGGGCGCGCCGGGGAAGATGGCGCTTACTCCGACAATGGCGATCGGGTCGGCAGCATTGGCCGCCGCGGCAATTGGCTCTGGCGCCGATGTTGGCATTGGCACCGGTTTCAGTTCCGTTGGCGCTTCGTGCGCAGGAGTGTCCATGGGCGGCTCCATCTCACTCCCGGCGAAATGACTCGCGTAGTTTTCCGCCAGGTGCGCGACAAACGAATCGAGTGTGGAGTGCTCGAAGAGGACAGTCTTGCTGAGGTCGAGATCGTAGCGATCGTTCAAGTTGTTGATCAGTTCGGTGAAGGTGATGGAATCGAAGCCGAACTCGCTGAGGTCAGTCTGGGGATCGATGTCCGCCGCCGGAATCTTCAAGAGAGCCGAGACCTCTTCGACGAGTGCGTCTACGATGCGGCTCTTTGCTTCGGCCCCGGACGCGCCGGAGGTAGATGTGCCGGAATTCGATGCAGTTCGCGCAAGACCAGGCAGAGGGGCCAGCAGCGTCTTGCGGAGTCTGGCGAGCACGCCGTATGCGACCATTGCAAACGGCGTGGAAGCGGCAAGAATGCGGTCGAATGCGTCCAGCCCATCGCGTGTCGACAGCGGCAGCAGGCCGCTATGCGCCCGCATCATGTGCGCAGTTGCCGCGTCGATCTTCATGCCGCCATCGCTCCACAACGGCCATGCGATGGAAGTCGTGCGTCCGTGGCGAAGACTGGAGCCGACAAGCGAGGCGCGATGGGCGGCAAATGCGTCGAGGAATGCGTTTGCGCCCGCGTAATCGCTCTGTCCGGCATTGCCCAGCGTTCCCGATCCGGACGAGGACAGGACAAAGAAATCGAGTGGCTCATCGGCCGTGACGGCATCGAGGTTCAGGGTGCCGCCGATCTTGGCTCGAAGAACTTCGTCCATTTCGGAGCGATCTTTCTTGACAATCAGCGCATCGCGTACAACTCCGGCGTAGTGGAGGATCCCCGAGAGGCGGCCGTATTGCGAACGAATCCACTCGAATGTGGATTGGACCTCCGCGCGGTTCGCGACATCCATCTGGCGATAGACGACGGTTACGCCGCTGTTGTTCAGCGAGTCAATCCAGGCCTGCGCATCGGAGGGGCAAGTCCGGCGGCCGCTCAGAATGATCGTCGCGCCATCGCGGCAGAGGTGCGCGGCCATGAGCCGGCCCAGGCCGCCCATGCCGCCAGTGATCCAATACACGCCGTTCCTCGAAAGCGGAGTATCGGCTTTGGATAAGAGCGCGGTTTCACGAAGCCGTTTCACCTGCCGTTCCGGCCTGTAACGAATTTCCTCGACACCGAAGATCGAGGCGGCCTCACGCTCCAGGATGGCGAGCCGATCCGCTTCGGCAGGAACATAGATGATTTTGGCGTGCAGATGTGGATGTTCAAGATGGGCGGATTTCAGCAGGCCCGCTAATGGTGCATGATGAAAGGCCTCCGCCGTATCCGCGATCAGCGCAAATACATGCAGGGGCGACTTCGGGTCGGCGATTAACTCTCGCTGCAAGCGATCGAAGACCTGCCGGAATTCCGCGCGAATATTCTCGCTCAGATCACTCGATAGGGCGTCGATCATGAGAGCATCGGGCACGGCTGTTTCATGATCCAGGCCGGCCGGGCATTGGATGACGAGGCGGCGAGCGGGCGCAGGATCACTTGCCCGAACTATCATTTCCCCCGGCGCCCATTCCTCATCGAGGAATATCGAGCCGGTGTCGCTCGCGCTCCTGTCGATAGCCTTGAACTTGACGCCTTCCAATTCCGCAAGGATGCGGCCGGTTTCGTCGCACAGGGCAATATCGCACTCAGGCGCATCGCCGGACGCTTGCAAAATGAGGTGCGCGAAGAGATGCCTGGGCAGGGTGGCATGAAGCCGCACGGCGCGCAGCGAGACGGGAAGGTATGTGCCGCCGCCAGCGCCGATAGAAAATCCAAGCGCAGCCTGCATCGCACTATCGACGAGGCCGGGATGAAGCTGCATGGCGGAGTCGAGGCTCGGCAGAGAAATCTCAGCCAGCACTTCGTTTTGGCCGTAGTGGATCTCATGCAAGCCTCGAAACGCCGGGCCATACGATACCTGCCGCAACTCAAATTGCTCATAGCAGGCCGAGCCGGACTGCGTATGCGCGCAGCGCAGGCGGATGGCTTCCATGTTCAGATGTCGCGGCGGCGGGGCAATGGCGGTGGTCGTCATCTCGCCGCGGCAGTAGATAACGTCGCCGCTGCCAACTTCCCATGCAATCGGATTGCCGGCCTTCAGGCGGATCTCGATGTTCCGTGGTTCGGCGTCAATTTCGAGCGGACGCATCCACGCGACATTTCGGAGCTCGCGAATCGGCTCACGCGCGGAAAGTTCTCCTGCGGC
>PMWR01000645.1 GCA_003166055.1 Acidobacteriaceae bacterium | reverse complement strand
CCGCTGAAGGCTGGACAATACCCGCTGTTCACGGCGCCGCGTCCAATGCGCCCCGTCCAATGCCCAACTGCGCTCTGTGCAATGTGAGCCGCGCGCCGTCCACTGGCAGCAATTCACTGACAACTGACAACTTAAAACTGACAACTAGGAACTGACAACTGACAACTTAAAACTGACAACTGCCTTTCACGGCACCACACACACCGCCAGCGCCCTGTTATGCCACCGGCAATCGAGGCCCGCAGTCGCCGGATAATTCACCAGAACCCAGTCCACGCCAAAGTCGCTCTTCAGCCGCTCGAAATCCTTGAGCTTGAACTGCGCCCAGCCAGCCTGCGCCTCGGTCTGCCGCTCCCACGCTGGCCCCAGCTCCGGAACCTGCGTCACCACCGCCGTATCCTTCAGCGAATCGGCCAGTTGGCTCCGCTCCGCCAGTGCGCGAAAGCTATGAAAATCCTCGCCGGGAGCGGCCATGTACTGCGCCCCAACGGCAAAGTAAGCGTCCGTCGGCGTATTCTGCCGGANNGCTGGCGCTGAAAACCTGCCGCTGCGCCGCAAACATGCTCACATTCGCCACCAGCAGAAACAGTGCCCACCGCCAGACGCTGGCCTTCAACAACCACTTGCCCAGCAAACAACCGCCAATCAGCACCATGAAGAAGTAGATAAGGTGAAGAAAGCGCATGGGTTGCAGCGGAGTCAGCCGGATCAGTGCCGGCGTCTCAAGCATGATCACCGCAACCACGAGCTGAAAGACCCCGTAGACAAGAACGGCCAGTGCAAACCGCGCCAGTTTGGTTTCGCCCCGCTTGCGCGCCATTCGCCACAGCAGCCAGAACAGCACCAGCGGCGCGAGCGCGCCTAGCCACTCATACCACGCCCATTGGCTCAACTGGAAGTAGCTCTTTGCCGCAACCGCCTTGCGCCATATCGGGTTAGGCGGATCGAACATCCAGGCCAGCGGCGCAGCCAGCGCCACCGCCGTCCCTTGCCTCACCTTGAGTGCGCTGCGTCCGCCCCGCAATGCCCGCACCCATGCGCGCACCGGCTCCAGCATCGCCATGCTCAGGATGAAGCAGAACGAGATCCCCAGCGCCGCCATGATCGGGTGCAGCGCAAACGACACCAGCAGCAGCGGCACAGCCTGCCAGTACCGGCCCGCCATGATCCGCGTCACCGCAATCAGAATCAGAGCGGTCGCAAGGCCCCTGGGATGCAGATACTGGTCCACCAGGCTCAGCGCCGTCCCCGCCACNNTGCCGCGCGATGCTCAGGCAAGCCCATAAAATGAAGACCACCGAGAGCAGTTGCCAAACAAGGCCGGCCCAGGCGACGGAAATCCCCGTAGCCTTTACGAAATGCCCCATCCACCCGTCAAATTGAGTGGCCTGGAGCTGAAGCCGGAAGAAATCCGAGTCGTGCGGATAGAGCGCCGGCTGCAAGTTGGCCTTGACCGCAGTAAGATAAACGCTGTCGTCCTCGACTCCGGGGTGGTAGCCCATCACCGCGAAACCCACCACGGTAAAGACCAGAATCAGCAGCAAGTCGACCAGGGAATTGTTTCGCTTCAACCGTGGGAGCTCCGTATAATTACCTTCAGATTGAACGCTATCGCAGTGATAAAACGATCCTACATGTACGAAGAGGGAGGGGCAACGATGATCGCCCCGGCGGAGTGCGAGCAAGGGTCGGCCCATGAGAAACTGGCGCTCGTCATCCCCACACTCTCTGAGGCCGAAAACATCGGTGGCCTGCTCCGGCACGTCCGCTCCGTCCTTGACCCGCTTGATATTCCCTACGAGATTCTTGTCGTAGACGACGAAAGCCCAGACAATACGGCTGAAATCGTCTCCGCCATTGCGCTTGAAGACCCCCGCGTCCGCCTCCTCGTCCGCAAAGGCGAGCGTGGATTGTCCGGAGCCGTTCTCTATGGCTGGAAGAACACCGACGCCACCATCCTCGGAGTGATGGACGCCGATCTCCAACACCCCCCTGAGCTTCTCCCGCAGCTCCTCGCCGCTATCGATTCCGGCCGCGATCTGGCAATCGGCAGCCGCTACACTCATGGCGGCGCGCTCGGCGAATGGAGCCGCTCCCGGAAGTTCTTCTCCGCCGCTGCGGTCTGGGTCACCTGGCCCATCCAGCGCGCGCATATCCACGCTGAAGATCCCATGTCCGGCTACTTCATGGTGCGCCGCCGTTGCCTCGATCATCTGGTCTTCCAGCCCACGGGCTTCAAGCTCCTGCTTGAAATCCTGGTGCGCGGCCACATTCAATCGGTGGAAGAAGTCCCGTTTGTCTTCGGTCAGCGCTACCGCGGCGCAAGCAAAGCCAACTTCAAAGTAGCCTGGGATTACGCGTTGCTTCTGCTCAGGCTCTACGCCGGCAAACTAGGCCTCACCAAACGCTAAATTGCCGGCAGAATCCACCGCAGCACCAGAAATGCCGCCACGCCCGCAAAGAACACCAGCGCCATCCGAATCCCCGGCTCGCGGTTCACCTCCGGCACCAGGTCAGTCGCCGCCACATACAGCGCCACGCCAGCTGAAATCGGCAGCCCATACGGCAGCAGGCTTGGCGCCAGCTCAATCACCAGAACGCCCGCCAGGGTAGCCGCCGCCAGCGCCACTGCCGAGTAAAACGCCATCGTCCGGCTGCGTCCGCTGGCCAGCATCACACTCGCCATGGTGAACCCCTCCGGCGCCTTGTGCAGCAGGATCGCCAGAAAAATCAACCACCCCAGCCAATTCGAAACCACGAAGCCCGAGCCAATCGCCACGCCGTCAAATAGCGCATGAACGCTCAACCCCGCCATCACCGCGTTGCCCGTGCGGTGTGAAACAAACTCGCCATGGTGCGTCTCTTCGCCAAAGTGAAAGTGGGAGCTGATGGTGTGTTCCAGCAGGTGCACCACGCAATAGCCCGCCATGATCAGAACCGGCCCTAGCGTCGGATTCAGCTTGAGGCTCTCCGGCGCCATCTCGATCAGCGCCGTAGCCATCAGGAATCCCGCGCCCAGAGCCACAAAGTACCGCAGGTAGCGCTCCACGCCCTTAGCGCGCACCAGTACCAGCCCGCCTGCCACGTCGGCCAGCGCGGCGATCGCGCCGAGCAATATTGAAATCTTCAGCAAGCTTGATTACCCCGATACAGCGCTGCCTTGGATGTGCACGACAACCCCTAATCCCTAATCCCTATTCCCTAACTTCACCCGCTGTGCCGTATGTGCATCACATCTCCGTCCTGCACCACGTATTCCTTGCCTTCCAGCCGCAGCGTGCCCTTGGCTCTCGCCGCCGCCTCTGACCCTGCCGCCAGCAGCGCATCCCAGCGTATCGTCTCCGCTCGAATGAAGTGATGTTCCAGGTCCGTGTGAATCGCCCCCGCGCCCTGCGGCGCCTTCGACCCCAGCGGAATCGTCCACGCCCGGCACTCGTCCTCGCCCGCGGTGAAGAAGCTGATCAGCCCCTGCAGCTCATAGCTCTTGCGAATCAGCCGCACCAGCCCGCTCTCGTGCAGCCCGTAGCTGCCCAGGAACTCCGCCGCCTCTTCGTCGTCCATCTCCGCCAGCTCCGCCTCCACCTTGCCGCAGATCGCCGTTGCCCAGGCGTTCAGCCGCCCAGCCACTTCGTCCAGCTTGAACTTACTGACCGCCGCTTCAAGATCGTCACCCAGTGTGGCGCTTTCGCCAATGTTGAGCACATACAGGATCGGCTTTTGCGAAAGAAACATGAAGCCTTTGATGAGCTTCTTCTCCTCGTTCGTCATCTCCAGTTCGCGCAGCGGCTGTTCTTTCTCAAGCGCATCTTTCGACCTTAGCAGCAGCGCCTGTTCCCGTTCCAGTTCGCTGGTCCGGCCCTTTTTCAGGTCCTTCTCCAGCCGCTCCAGACGCTTTTCCACCTGCGTCAGATCGCTGATCATCAGGTCGAACTCGACGTTTTTGATGTCGCGCAGCGGGTCGATCGGCCCCACGTGCGGAATGGAGTCTTCCTCAAACGCGCGCAGCACGTGAATCAGCGCATCCACATTGCGCAGGCTGGTCAGGAACGTCGTTTCCTTCAGCGCCTCCTGTCCAATTGCCGCCACGTCGACAAACTCAACCGAAGCGTAGGTAGTCTTCTTCGGCGAGTAGAGCGCCGACAGCTTGTCCAGCCGCTCGTCCGGAACCCTTGCCACGCCGATGTGCTCCTCGCGCGGATTCGAGTAGCCTTTCTCTTCCAGCTTGGCTTTGGTCAGAATCTTGAACAACGATGTCTTGCCCACCTGCGGCAGGCCGATAATCCCAGTCTTCATGCACTTCCCGTTGAAGCCCCTGCACGATGAAATACGCGCTTCCGAGCCTCTTCGATGATACAGGAACGGGGATTAGGGATTAGGCAATAGGGATTAGAAAACCCGGGCAACGGTGGACGCAAATCTCTCAACGGAATGATGATTGGTAAAGAGGGCTTCAGGCGATGTCTACCGTGCAGGTGACACTTTCAAAGTTCATTGACGAGTCTTTTCCGGGTTGGGTCGAATGCTGGCTTGAAGATGTGCATGGCCGCAGATGGAAGTTCAACGAGAAGGCACCCGTTGTCTCCGACAAAGACCTCTGGACCGACAGCGAATACCCTCAAACAGGCGAGATTGCTTGCACAGTCTTGCAAAGGATTGCGGATGCTTCACATCGCTATGTCGTCACAATCGACACAACAGGAACTGAAAGTATCGAAGGATGCACCGTTTTCGATGTCCTGGCCGAGCAAGTTATCGGCGACGTCGCCGTGAAACTAATCCCTAATCTCTCACCTCTGGCCGATCTCCTTCTTTCCTGCTTTCCGCAAAATATCTTGGTTTTCTTTGCCGATAATTAGCCCCAATGAGCGCACAATCATTTCAGAGTCCAACACAAACGAGATACTGTCTGCTCGCCGCAGGCGCTAACTCCTTTGCTGTCTTATATCTGCAAATAACCCCTTTGTTATGATCAGTTGCAGCGCAACCCAGCCCCTAACCCCATGGAAACATGCCGGTTATTTTCAGGGATGGGGGGGAGGGGGTATAACCAAAGAGTAAACAACGACCCGGATACTTGAAACTGACAACTTACAACTGACAACTGAGAACTAGTTCCTCACGCTCTCCGCCCGTGCCACGAGCACCACCGTCGCCAACCCAAGCAGGGAAACCAGTCCCTCCACGTCCACGCTGCGGTTGTGCAGCTTGTTGAAGTCGACAGTCAGGGGATTGCTTGTATCGAATGTATTGATTGCTCCGCCGGCAGCCTGGCGGTCCCGCTCCATCGCCGGAATAATGCCGAACTGCGAATACACCGTGGCCGCGATCATCAGCACCACCGCCGCCATCGGAGCCAGCACCGTGCGCGGCTTGTAAATGGCCCAGGCCGGAGCAAGTGCCAGCAGAGCGAGCGCAACCATTCCCGAAACCAGGCCCATCCCGTGCAGAATCCGGAGCAACTCGCCCACAATCGTGCCTGCCTTATGTGTATCCGGCGTCAGAGTCTGGAAGGTAATGGCCGCCACAACCGGGAAAAACACCTCCGCGCCCAGCCACACCACGAGCGACAGATAAAGCAGTGTTCGAAGCAAAGTCTTCATTCGGGCAGAATACTAGAGAACACGCGGAATGGAACAGAGTGATTTTCCTCGTCGATCTTTGTCACTCTTCACAAGTTGAACCTAACCGATCGCCGTGGAAGTCCTCGAATAGCTGAAGCGATAAGGTGGTCTCGTGCTGAAAAAGATAGGATTCGTATTCGTTCTCATGGTGGTTTGGGTTTCTTTCCCTGCCTTGGCGCAGAAACGAAGGTTCGGAGAGTTGCCGACACCGCCGGTCCCACCGGCATGCGGCGACATGGGAGCAAAATTCGAGGTGAAGCCATCGAAGGGTTCGCAGTCGGCCCGGTTGGAAGCTGGTAGGGCGCTGGTTTACTTCATCGAACAGGACAACAACAACCAATTTGTCACGCATACAAGCAGGATCGGAGTCGACGGCACGTGGATGGGCGCAACCTACGGAAGTTCCTATTTTTTCTTCTCAGTCGATCCCGGCGTGCACCATCTTTGCGCAACCACTCAGACCGGTATGGCGACAAACGACGTGCTGACGGCGCTGGCGCACTTCACGGCTGAAGCTGGCAGTGTGTATTACTTCGAAGTGAAAAACAACTCGATGATAGACGCATCCATGATCTATTCAAACGATGTAACTCTGTTTCCCATTGACATCGATGAAGGGAAGTACCTGACCTCATGGTTTCCGCTGGTCGATTCCCATCGGAAGAAATGACCTCCGACCCATCCGCAGTCCGCAACCGCTGACGCAGAATCAAAAGCGCGCGGGAATCAATCGATCCCCGCGCCCTCATTTTCAAGCTCATTTAGCCAACGATCAGCACCAAGTCCCTCAGTCCCTAGCTTTTGTTCAATGCCCTCTTCAGCACTGTTTCCAGCGCGGCCTTGGTCTGCGCGTACTCTTCGGCGGAGATGGTGCCGTGGATCTTCTCGCTTTCCAGGGCAAACATCTCTTCCTTGATGACGTTGAGCAGGGCAGTGTTTCTCGCCGCTGGAGTCGCAGGCGTTGCATAGCTCGGCAATGAGGCATCCGCCACAGCACCCGTCGCTGGAAAGCCCGCGGGCTTGCGCAGCAGAAAGGCCGCCGCAACCACCAGCAGCAGCGCCAGCCCGCCCAGAATCCACCATTTGTACTTGCTCAGCGGGTCAGGCGTATTAATTGGCTGTCCAATGCCGCCGCCTGGCTGATTGCCCGGAGTGGCTGTCGGGCTCTGTCCGCTGTCCTGCCCGCCCATTCCTGAACCACCGCTTGCCGCGCCCTGCTGCTCTCGCGGCATCGATCCATTGCCCGACACGGTGAACTCCAGCGTCTTGCCCGGCATTGCATTCTTCAACAGCAATGTCTGCACCGACGGGCTCTGATCCGGTGGCTGCACCGGCTGGAAGTTGAGACCCGCCCCCGCTTTGAAATCAATGCTCTTCGGCAGCATCACCACAAAGCTGTTCACCGGCATCGTCACTTTGGCGTTAAACGTGTACTTGCCGGTATACGGAAGGTGATAGTGCACCACGAAGACGGTCATATTCTCGCCTTCGTCCGGCTGAATAGGAACGTTGAAGCTGAAGTGCCCCTTCTGGCTGAGTGCCACCGGAATGGCGTTGGTGGGCAGCCCGCTCGGCCGCGTCGCTTCCGCGCCATCAAGCACCGCGCCTGTCGGCAGCACAAACTCGAATGTGTTGTTGCTGAATTGCGTCACCCGCGGAGAACTGGTATTGTGCACCACGAACTGCTCGGCCACATCCAGTTGGCCGTTTTCCGATTCAATTTGCAGAACGTCGTCCTCGATGGAAACGCCATCGACCTTGGCCGCCGAATCATAAACCGTGATGTCGCCCGGCCCTGCGCCCTGCGGCGCTGCAATAAAGTAGCCCGCACCCTGGTGTATGGCGCGAATCAGGTAAGGTCCGCTGCCCGGCTCATTGAGAGAATAATGCCCCTTGGTGTCGGTGGTTGCATGCGCGGCGGCCTTCATACCCGCCTGCACGTCGACCAGTTCAACAAGATCGCCCGCGGCGGGCTTGCCGGTGGTCTTGTTGATCACGGTGCCGGTAACAGTAGCGGCCTGTGCCAAAGCGCCTGTGAACAGCAGGCTCAAAGCAAGAATGGAGAGTGTAATTCGAGTCGATCTCATGGTCGTAAAAGAGTCCTTCTTCTTTGAAACGGGGCAATGGTTGGGGGGAAGCAGCGAGGGTCAGCTTCACGCCTGCTGCAAATGATCGATCTCGGCCATCAACAGCGCCGCTTCGTTTTCCAGTTGCGTCCGCTGTGTAACAAAATCCTCTTCCGGATATTTGCCGGCCCGATACTCGAAGTTCAGGTCGCGCAGGTTCTCGTAGAGCTGCTCCTTACGCTCCAGCAAATAGTCCAGCCGCGTCTTCTCGCGCTGGCTGGCAAAGACGTTTTCCGGCCAGAAGGTATAAATCAGTAGCGCAGCCATTAACAGGAAGCCTGCAATGGTGCCTTGTGCAGTTGTCATCGCTCAAAACCCTCCGTCGCCGGTCTCCCGGCGAATCCTCTCCAGGCGTTCCCGCTCGGCCGGATCCAGACTGGCAGCATCGACGGCGGCAACGGCCGTCCTGCCCACTGACCAGCGCCGTACCAGCAGAATCGTACCCAGCAGCGCCGCGGCAAACACCGCGAAGGGAGCAATCCACGCCACCAGGTCAAATCCCTGCGTCGTCGGCGCGGCCAAAACAACTGCGCCATACTTGGCCACAAACGCGTCCAGAATCTCCTTGTCGCTTTGTCCGGCTGCAATGTCCGCGCGCAGCTCGGCCAGCTCGCCTGCGGAGTTCGGGCAGCCAACATGGTTGCATTCCCCCAGAATCTCCGCGCAGCCGCACGTGCACATCAGCCGGTGGTTCAGGTCGTTGTACCGCGCGCTCGCATCCGTCGCGCCGAGCGAGAAGCACACCGCGACAGCCAGAACCGCAACCTGCATGCCCTTGACCCAGCCCTTTACCGGGAGAGCCAACCGCGACCGCTCAGTCATTAGTCGCCGCCCTTCAGCGCCGGCTCGGTAGGAATCGTGCGCGCCGCCGGCACCCTCAGTGAAGCCGTCGCCGGGCTTAGGCTCGGCACCAGCGCAAACAGCGTACCGATTACGAGCACCACCAGCCCCGCCCAGATCCACCCCACCAGCGGATTCAGAAACGCCTTGATAATCGGCTGCCCGGTGTCGGGATTCGTGCCCTCATACACTACATACAAATCCCATTCGATCGTCGAGTGAATGGCCACCATGGTCTGCGGCTGCTCGCTCGCCAGATAAACCCGCTTCTCCGGCGCCATTTGAAGCGGAGCCATATGAAACTTCGGGATCACTCCGAGCAGCCATCCATCCTGCGTTAGCGTGTTCACCGGTCTACCGTTGCTCGACACGTCCAGCAGCGCAAAATCCGAGTTGTAGTTCAGATTCGAATCCTGCGTGAATCCGATCTCCTCCAGCGTGTAGGGCCCGATGCTCATCTTGTCGTGCAGCGCCAACTCGCGCTCCACGTTGCGATTGAATGCCGATCCACCCAGCCCAATCACCACAATCACCACGCCGATGTGCACCAGGTAGCCGCCGTACCGGCGCGTGTTTCTCCTGGTCAGCAGCCATGTGGCCACTAGCAGATTCTTGCCCGTTTGCCGCGAAATCACCCCGGCCCCGCGCAAAAACTCGCTCAGAATCGCCGTCATCACTCCAGCCGAAACAGCAAAGGCCACCAGCGCATAAAAGTTGCCGGTATCGAATTCACCATCCTGCCACGGCCGCACGCCCACTGCCAGGCAAACAATCACCGTCGCCCACAGTGCGATCGTCGGCAGCACAAAATTGCGTCGAATGCTCCTAAATGACGTTGCGCGCCAAGGTAGCAGCGGTCCCACGCCGGTTAAGAACAGCAGGAAGATCCCTATCGGCACCGCCACGCGGTTGTACCACGGAGCGCCGACCGTCACCTTGTTGCCCACCACATACTCGCTCAGGATCGGGAACAGCGTTCCCCACAGAATCACGAAGCATGCTGTCAGCAACACCAGGTTGTTGAACAGGAAGCTCGACTCGCGGCTCACCAGCGATTCCAGGTGATGCTCGCTCTTCAAATGGCTGCGCTGCAGGATATAAGTGAACGTGCAAACCGCCAGCACAATCCCCATGAACACCACAAACCATGTTCCGATCGACGACTGCGCAAACGCATGCACCGAACTCACCAGCCCCGCGCGCGTCAGCAGCGTGCCCAGCAGCGTCAGCAGAAACGTGGAGAAGATTAGCCACACGTTCCAGCTCTTCATCATGCCTTTCTTTTCCTGCATCATCACAGAGTGCAGAAAGGCCGTTCCCGTCAGCCATGGCATGAAGCTCGCGTTCTCTACCGGGTCCCAGCCCCAGTAGCCGCCCCATCCCAGCACCGCGTACGCCCAGTGCATGCCCAGAAAAATCCCGGCCGTCAGAAACAGCCAGGTCACCATGGTCCATACGCGCGTAATCTTGATCCACTTCTCTCCGGGGTAGCGCATCATCAGCGCGCCCAGCGCAAAGCAGAAGGGAATCGAGAAGCCCACATACCCCAGGTAAAGCATCGGCGGGTGGATCACCATCTCCGGATACTGCAATAGCGGATTCAGCCCGTTTCCATCGTCGGGAATGGCGCCCCGCAGCACCGAGAACGGCGGTGCCGCAAAGCAAAGCACGGCCAGGAAAAAAACCTGGATGCCGGCCAGAATCGTGCCGGCATACGCATACAGCTTCACGTCGGTCTTGTGCGTCAGCCGCAGCACAAAGCCATACGTTCCCAGCAGCCACGCCCACAGCAGCAGTGAACCCTCCTGCCCGCTCCAAAGCGCTGAAAACTTGTACGCTCCAGGCAGTGCGCGATTCGAGTGCTCGGCAATGTAGGTGATCGAAAAATCGTTGGTAAAGACTGACCAGACCAGCGCGAATGCGGCCATGGTCACGGCCACAAATCCGGCGATCCCCGCGCGGCGCGCCGTATCCGCCAACCGCTCCGGCGAAATTGCTGCCGGTTGCCCGGTCGCAATCAACCGCAGGGCGACCGCACCGGCCAGCAGATTGTAGGCGGCCAGCGCCAATGCTATGAGAAGTGCGAAACTACCGAACGCTGCCATTCAGACTCCAGAACGATTCATGCCCGTGGGCCGGGAGCCGGACGGCCTCCCAACTCCGTTATTCTCAATCCATCATAGGCGCTCAGCTTGTGATCTGCCTCACACCATCGGTTGAGAATGGGACGGTGTCTTGTTGGGAAGGGGAAAGCATTCTCGTTCGGCAGCGCCGGGTGTGGAAATGCAACACCTCGGTCGGATGCCCCATGTCTCGATATTGAGACATGGGAAACGAATATCCCTGTGGGAGCGAAGAGCGAGTGTCTGCCGCACCGCAGGTGGTTCAAGCAGCGGATGCGCTGCTTTGTGCAAGCAGGCTGGTGGCCGCTGCCAGCATTTCGTCCATCGCGAAGGGCTTAGCCAAAAAGTGGACCCATCCGCCGGCGTAGTCGCCCACCGCTTCGCTCGCGCTCCCCAGCACCAGCACTGGAACATCGGGCAGCCGCGCGTGCAACTCGGCCACAAACTCCGGACCGCCGATCCCAGGCATGCTCAGCCCCGAGATCACCAGGCCCAGCTTCCCGGCGAAATATGGCTGCTCCACCAGGCAAAGTGCGTCGGCTGCATCGCCCACTCGCTCGACCTCTTGGAACTGCCGCTCAAGAATGGATTTGCGTTGAAACGCCTGAAGTGGATCGTTGTCGACCAACAAAATGATTGCCATTGCGTCCCCGCATCTCCCGCACCCGTTGCAACGGCCGGCGCATGATTCACTGGCTCTGCAACTAGGATGATGCAATTCGCAATTTAGGTTGCCCGCGCCGGCCTTTTTCCCCCGCCGCTCCCGCCTTCGCCCTCCTTGGCCCTCATCCAAACAGAAATTCCTTCTCCTTCAGCTCCTTGATCGCATCCCTCAGCTTTGCCGCCTTCTCGAACTCGAACTTCTTCGCCGCCTCACGCATCTCCGCCTCTAGCCGGACTAAATGCGCATCAAGGTCGGCCTGTGAGTGTACATCCGGCAGCCCAGCCGCTTCTTCGGGCTCAATGTCGCCATATTCGGCCTTGAGGATCTGCGCCAGGCCCATGTCCATCGCGTGAATCACCGACTGCGGCGTGATCCCGTGCTCTTCGTTGTACGCGCGCTGAATCGTTCGTCTCCGATCCGTCTCGTCCATCGCCCGCCGCATCGAGTCGGTAATTCGGTCCGCATACAAAATCGCGCGCCCCTCCAAATGCCGCGCCGCCCGTCCCATGGTCTGAATCAGCGACCCAGCCGACCTTAGAAACCCTTCCTTGTCGGCATCCAGAATCGCCACCAGCGATACCTCCGGCAAATCGAGCCCCTCGCGCAGCAGGTTGATCCCGATCAGCACGTCGTACTCGCCTCTGCGCAGCCCCGCCAGCAGCTTTACGCGCTCCAGCGTCTCAATCTCTGAGTGCATATACCGGCACTTCACGCCCACCTCGGTGTAGTAGC
>PMWR01000341.1 GCA_003166055.1 Acidobacteriaceae bacterium | reverse complement strand
TCGCGCGCCAGCACGCGGCGGTTGAACTCGTGAATCACGCGCGCCACGTAGGCCTGTGTCTCGCGGTAGGGCGGAATGCCGTGGTACCTATCCACGGCGAGTGGGCCGGCGTTGTAGGCGGCCAGCGCCAGGGCCAGTTGATCGTGATAGNNCGACTCCCAGCGCGGCAGCCGTTCCGGGCATCAACTGCATCAGGCCGCGCGCGCCGGTGCGGCTGACGGCGCGAACATTGCCGCCGCTCTCGGCCTTGACCAGGCTGGCAAGCAGGTCCACGTCGAGGTTGTGCTCGCCTCCGGACTTCATCAGGAGCTGATGCAGTTCGGCTGGGCTGAGACTGGCGTCTGGTCTGGACGCAGGCGCGGCAGGTGGCGCGACAGACGAGTTGGCGACGGTCGCGTCGGGGGATTGGGCCTGCGCAGGCGGATCGGGAACCTGCTGGAACTGGGCGATGTCGTCTGGCGCGAACTCGATGTAGTTGTCCTGGCCCGGTGTCAGATAGAGCCGGATTCGGCCTTCGACCCGCGCGTGGTGATGGCACTGCATCTCAAATCCATTGCGCAGGGTCACGCTTTCGCCCGCGCGCGCCGATGGGGCAAGGCTTGCCATGGCCGCGAGTGCCGTCACCGTGATGAGATGTCTACCGCGCATTGCCGAGTTCCTGTCCCAATTCTAGCCTTATGGTGCAACTTTGGCTTTGGAAGCCTTTGCTACGGCCGCTTCAAGCACCTGGGCCACGCCTTCCTGGTCGTTCGGCGGGGCTTGTTTCCAGCCGCGCATTTTGGCNNAGCATATCGACGTCGTTCCAGTTATCGCCGATGGCCATGGTCGCCTTGCGGTCGACGCCGAGCCGGTTGGCGAGCCGCTCCAGCGCCCAACCCTTTGAGACGCCGGGCGGCAAAAGGTCGAGAATCGACAGGTCGCGGGCCGGGTATTCGGTTCGTACGCACTCGCAACTTCCGCTCCATTCGCTGGCTTTGAGGGCGATTTCCGCCAGCTTCATCTTGCTCAATCCGCCGGTCACCATGCCCTGAATCGGGTCTTCGCCGTCGGGCAATGCATTCTCCAGGGGTTTGACGACTTCGATCGCGTTGCGGTTGGACTCGACCCAGAGGGAGATGCGCCCGTTGGCCTGATCCAGATCTTCGAGAACGAGTTCGCCGCGCCCTGGCCGGTCAAAAGTGAAAACCACGGCTCCAAACTCGCGGAGCAGACCGCAAAGCCCGCGCGCAACCTGAGCCGGAAGCTGGCAACGGTCAATCGGTTCTCCGCCCAGGGTTCGGGTCACTGCACCATTGGACGTAAGCAGGGGCGTATCCGCTCGAAGGCCGAGGCCGTCAAGGAGGGGGACGGTGTAGTTGGTGCGGCGGCCGGTGGCGATGGCAACGATGATTCCGGCCTGCTGCGCGGCCCGGAGCGCCTTCGCGGTTCGGGGGCTGACAGTCTGCGCAAAGGTGGGAAGCAGCGTGCCGTCCATGTCTATGGCCACGAGGCGAATGGGGGGGTGCATGGGTTTAGTGTACCGGGCAGCAATGCCTGTTCTGCCGGAGTCCACTTCGCAATTTTCTATGGAAGGTTCGGTTCAAACCATTTCAATTCGTCCTTCTCATTCCACAGAATTCCATCTGGGCGTTCGGACGGAATTCCGCTCGCCCTGATCGTCTCGCGCGTGAACTGTCCGCCGATCTCGAATCCAATCATTCCAAAGTCGAACGGCACCTTTTGAAATATCCATTCTGCAAGGGTCCGTAGAAAAGCGTCTATTGCAAGCGCCAATCCGGTACCCCATTCATAGAGCCGAAGGGATACGCGCCGACTGAAAAGATTTGCGACAAGGCGCCAAGGGGGAAGTAAAAGCTAACCCAGTAGGCCGGCGGCGAGGTCCCTTCGCCTGCGTCGGACATCGTGTAGGATCCGCAGACAACCTGGCCCTTGTCTGGCAGAGTTGCAAGTCCGTAAAGGTGACCTTCGGGCCCGTTCTCACAGGGTTGGCGGCGGTGTTGTTGCGCGAGGTCGCAATCGTCGCGAAAATAGCAGCCGTCAAGCGCAGGAAACGACCAGAGTGCGGAAAGCAACGCACAGACCTGTTCGGATGAACCGATCCGGGGCACGATTTCCAACTCGTAGAATCCGCCGCGCCACAGATCGGGCTCGGTGAACGATCCTTCGATGCGGTCCTTCATTTTTCCTCTCGTAGCAGCGTCGGTGGGAGTAGTGTAGCGCGGGAAGCGAGACGATCCATGCTGGTCAGCTAAACTTCTAAGTATGGAGCGCATCTGCAGCCATTGCCACGCGCAAGTGAAACTGGAAGCTGAGGCGGACTGGTGTCCGGCGTGCGGCGGGGCGCTGATTGAGAGGGCTGGCGTGCCGGTTATCGAACAGCCAAGCGGGCCTGCGGCGGAAGTGGATCATCGCGGGATTGTGCTGCCGCGCAGGCATGCGCTGGGCGGGATTATCACGCCGCAGTAGGGCCTGTGTTGTGAGGACTTACGCGCTTGTGTCGAGTCCTACAGCCTCTGCCAAACGGGCTTGCCGTTCGTCGAAGGTCCAGAATTTCTGGGCTTTCAATTCAAGGGCGCAGGCCACGTGGAGCGAGTCGAGGGTGCGGACGCCGAGGGTTGGACCGTGCTTTCTGGCGAGATCGATGCAGGTTTCCCACGCGGGACTGGGGAACGGGACAGATTGCCAGACTCCGACTTCGCAATCGCTCTTGAAGCTCTGCCAGGCTCTCTGAACTTCAGGCAGCGAAAGTTGGCCAGTGAAGGCCTGGCGGTGGATTGCATTTGCGATTTCACTGCGGCTGAATGGGGTCAAGTAAACCTGAGGCATTTTTACCATGCGGTTTACAACAGCCGGGGAATGCACATCCACGATGTAGGCGGCAACTTGGAAGCTGGTGTCGGCGTAGACGATCAATACCGGCTGCTCTCTCTGTCTGCGATGAGGTCGGCAACCGGCGTCAGAACCCGATCGCCGTAATGCTCTTTGAGGCGAGCTGCGAAATCGGGCCATTCGACGGGTTCGGCTCTTGGCGGGGTACGCGGCACAAGATCGCCTAACACTTCGTTACGCTCACGCACCTCGATAGGAACGCCGGCCCTGAGCCAAGCCTTGACCTTGCGGGTGTCACGAAGCTGTCGGAGGGTTATGCTCTGCATGGTTAAATGTGACACAAAATGTG
>PMWR01000380.1 GCA_003166055.1 Acidobacteriaceae bacterium | reverse complement strand
GGCTCCGGCCCTCGGCCCGGATGCTACACTCCGGCAAAAGGGGAACAGTGGATGAAGGCAACCAAAATCGAGTTTCGTTTCCGGGTAGTCATCATGGTGGCCGTCATCTTTCTTGGCTTTTGGGCGCCATGGATTGAACCCTGGGCATCACGCGCCAGCATCGCCGAGCGCATCCCAGTGCTTGAGTGGCTGGCCCTGGAACTCAGCCGCCATGGGTTGCTCAGCTTCACCGCAGCCTCGCCGGTGGTGATTGTCTGCGCCGCGCTGATCGCCGCTAAATCAGCGGCTCTGCGCATATGGGGCACGGCCTACCTTGGACCAGGCACGGTCAACAGTTCCCAGATGAAGGCTGGCGAAGTGCAGGCCAGCGGCCCTTATCGCTACGTTCGCAACCCGCTCTATCTTGGCTCGTGGGGAATGATTGCGGCGATGGCTTTCCTCATGCCGCCCACCGGCGCGCTCTTCACCATGGTGCTGCTCACAGTTTTTCTGATGCGCCTCATCCTTGCGGAAGAGGCCTTTCTCACTGCGCAGCTTGGCGAGCCCTATCGGCACTACCTCAGCGCCGTACCGCGCTTGATTCCGCGCCTGCGCACCACGCTGCCGCCCAGCAGCCAGCAGCCTCACTGGCTTCACGCCATGATTGCGGAGATCAATCCCATCGGCGTTTTCATCATCTTTGCGTTCCTCTCGTGGAGTTATAACAACCGCCTGATGATTCAAGCCATCCTGGTAAGTTTTGGCGTATCGCTCGTGGTGCGCGCGCTGATGCCGCATGTTCGAAAGGAAAACTCAACAATCGCTTAGCTCGCCGCAATCGCTTCCTTGGCTCTGCGTTTCGGGCCGCCCAGGTGCGTGAATCCAAAGCCCGCCGTGTATTTCAGCCCAAAGCCTAGCAGCCGGTCCACGCCAATGTGGTTCATCCAGATGAGCGCGACTGGTAACAGCGCAGGGCTGTGCAGCAACATGCCACACACGGCCAATGTAGCCGGCGTCGTGTAACTGTGAACTGCGTTGTAAATGCGCGCGCCGATATCCGGGCCGATCAGATAACCAAGCATGCTCAGATCGGGCGCCAGCCATAGCGCCGCGAACAACCACCAGCTTGCACCGGTGCGCGCGTAGAACATCGCGGCAAGTGCCGCTGCCGCAAGCCCCTCCAGACGAAGAAGCGTCAGAACGGGTGCTCCTACAACTGGAGTCGTATCGGGATTGAGCGGATGAGCAGTTGCAATCGCGGTGGGCATACTGCATGAGATGAGGCGGTGGAGGGAAGGGATTGAGTATTTGTGCGAGAGGGGTGACGCGCAAACAGAAAGAGGGGAAGAGCTCTGGGCTCCTCCCCTCTCGTCCGCAGTCCGGAATGCTACTTCTTGGCGGGAGCGATGACGTCCTTGGCGGCCTTGGCCACTCGGAACTTCACAACTGTCTTGGCCTTGATCTTGATGGCCGCGCCAGTCTGGGGGTTGCGGCCGATGCGCGCCTTGCGCTCTGCCTTCACGAGCCGGCCGATGCCGGGGATGACGAAGACACCGTTCTTCTTCGTTTCCTTGATCGCGGTCTCCGCCAGCAGATCGAGGAAGGCTGCGACTTGCTTGTTGGTCAGTTCGAGCTTCTCGGCCAGATGCCGCGTAAGAGCGGTCTTGGTCAATCCAGTTGCCATTTGTGTTCTCCTTCTGGGCCAGCCCTTGGGGCTGCCGATGTTCCTGGGCTTCCACCGCTTGATGCGTACCGCGTGGAGGAGGTGCGACCGATGTACGACTTGCACGAAACCCCTGTATCCATGCGGGTCTGGAGTACCCGTCGTTCGTTACAATGCGGCTTGGGACAGGGCAAAGTCAACCGAAAAAGCCCGTTTTCCACAAATTTCTTCGGAAATAGGCCATATTTTGCCTATATTTGCCTGAATTTACCCGGTTTTGGTGGTTTTGAGCCTTCTCTCCGNNACTTTCCTCTTCGGCGCAAGCGATGCGGCGATGGGCGTATTCAGTGCATCCACCAGGGGCGCCAGCAGCTTGAAATGCTTGATCAGTGTCTGCGCGAAGCCTGTCTCCAGCGAAGCCTCAGCGGGTAATTCGGTGCGCAATCCCCACTGCTTGCACTTGATCAAATCCATCGCCGGATGCTCTGGAGGGAATCCCTTCGGCGGCCGCGTCAGTGCTTCGCCTTCAAAAACCGTGAAGGTTTTGCTGACGGCTGGCCGGTTCAGAATCTTGCGAAATGCGACGTGGTTTTCAAGCAGCCACTGGCGGATCGCGGCCAGTTGTTCCTTCTCCGGCATGTAGGCGCCTGCAGCAATCACCACGCCCTTGGGGCTNNCGCACATGATTGGGAGCGAAGTCCGTCATTGCGTCGGTGATCTTGCGAACGATGGCGAGCATCGGCTCTTTCAGCTCGGCCTCGTAGACGGGCTTGCGCTCGTTGAACCATTCGCGGTCGTTGTGCCTTTCGAGGGCCTTGAGAAACTTCAGCGCTTCAGGGCGCAGATAAGGGATCGCAGGCGCGGACGTAGATTTCACTTTGATAGCCATAGCAAATGAAGTGTAACGCGGGAGGCGGTGAGAAATGGTGGTACAGTTGTGGCCATGAAGCTCCAGGTCATTAGTTTGCTGGCCATGATTTTCAGTCTCCCAATCCAGAAACCAGCCCCAACACGAGTCGCGACATTAGGCAATTCGGCAATCCATGCCCAACAGGACGAATCGGAAAAGCCACCATCGTCCAACGTTGACTGGGAAATCCAGAACTGGCTCAACGACGGTCCTGGAGAAGTAGAGCGCCTCGTTGGCCTGGGAGTGGACCAGGAAACCGCAAAGAGATTTGTCGGTTCCTTCCCGGAAGACGATCTGCACGCCCAATGGAAATCTGTCCATACCCAATCAAGAGAATCTTCGGCAGCGATGTTTCTGCCCTGTGATGGTCTTGAAGGCGCGAGTCTATATGCCTTGAAGAAAGGAAACGACGGTTGGCATGTAACCGACAGGATAAGCTTCGATTGTCACTATGACGACAGCGTCTCAATGGAGATCGCCGTCATTCACGATCCAAACCGTGATGAAGTACTAATTCACCACTCTTGCCACGAACACGGAACTGGTTTCGTCCAGCAGAACTACAACGTGTTTTCTCTCACGCAGGGAAAGCTCAAACTTGGACTCGACACAGTAGAGGTACTGGATGACCACCAACCTCCCGAGAGAATTCATGACATCGCGCGGCGAAGTACCTTCACCATCATCCCAATCATTCATTCCCGCTCTCGCGCAATAGAGGAGACGAGGAGCAGCACTCTAAACGGCCAGTTGACGGTTCAAAGAAGAGTCTTCCGCTGGGACCCAGCAAAAGGACGCTATTCGCCATCGCCGTTCAGTGAAGTTGTCGGACCTTGAAAGAAGAAATTCCACGCGCTCCCCAAAGCAAAGGGGCGTATCAGTCGATTCAGCCTGGATGCATATGCCGATATTTGAGCCCCTGCAGCTGACAATCTGCCTTTACCGGATCACCTTAAGTGCCCAGCGGAAGAGCCCGCCGAAATCGCCGGAGAGGGCCGCGTCTTTGGCTACGACCTGCTCGATTGCCTTCTTTGGTATCGATCGTTGAGAGCCAGATTCGGATCGCCGCTACGCAGCGCGGGCCAGCCAGCTCTTCATGGTGTTCGCGTCCACCAGGCCTGCCTGCTGGAACTGGAGACGACCACCGGTGAATACAGCAAAGTTCGGAATGCCCTGGACGTCATACCGGGCGGCTAGTTCGGGGAACCGCTCGGTATCCACCTTGAGCACAACCGCGCGGCCAGCCAGTTCGCGCGCCACCTGCGCAACATGGGGCGCAGCCATCCGGCAAGGACCGCACCAAGCGGCCCAGAAGTCCACCAGCACGGGGACCTTGCTGTCACGGGTAATCTCGTCGAACTCCGCGGTGCTCACGGCAATCGGCTCTGCCACTGCCGCCAAAGTTGCTTTGCAAGCTCCGCACCTGCCTGCGTCGGACAGATGCTTTCCCGGAACTCGATTTGGTTTGCCGCAGGACGGACAATTTCGGACGATGGCCATTCCACACCTCGTACCAATGAGATGCCGCATGTCCAAGATCGACGCTAGCGGATCACCTTCAGCGCCCCGCGGAAAAGACCGTCGAAAGCGCACGCCGACTACAACAGGGCCTTCGAATCAGTGAACAGAATCAGCCCCCTGCGCCGCAGCCAGGCGCGCCATCTTCTCACGATGCTTCTTGATGTAGTGCGCCGCGACATCCGGATAGAACTCGCGAATCGCCGAGAACGCCACGTCACGCATGACCGAATAGCTGAACTTGGTCGCCAACGCGCTGAAGCTGTCGGCGCTCGACGGGTAGTAATAGCGAGAAAACACCTGCGTCAGCACCTTTGCTCCGAGGCCGGCAATGTTGGGCGTCTGGCGACCGCCATAGGTACGCGCCACTGCTTGCCTGCTGATCACGTAGAGAGCCCGGAAGGGGATGCTGTGTCCCGAGCCAAGGGCATAGTAGCGCGTATCTTCGTGCAGAAGACTGGATAACAGCCACGCCGAGAGGTACGTGTTATCCGTCTTGTCGAGGAACCCTCGCCATGAGTAAGCGTAAAATCCGTCAGCCCCCTTACCAAGTGCCGGGTGCGCGTCCGTGGCTTCCGCGGTCAGGGAAGTAATACCCAGAAAGAGGAAGCTGGAATAGTCAGTTGCCTGGTTGGTGGCAACAGAAAAGTTGTACTTCCAGCCGGGGGGCGGAGGCTTGGCGCCGCCTGCCACCGTGCGGAAGTTCGGCATGAACCCAAGAATGCGCTTTGGTTCCTGCCGATCGAGAGGAATAGGATTCCCGTTGGCATCGACAGGCGCGTTGGGGTTCGTTGCCGGATCCTGGCTGGCCTGAGTCGAACTCGCTGCGGACGGCGTGGCCTGTCCAAAGCCTGTGCCGCCATCCGATTCCGGCGGCCAACTTGAATCGGTCGAGGAAGAAAAACCGCCGGATCCAGATACCAATTTGCTTTCGCCGGGAAGGCCGGTCGCCGGTGAAGACACACCGGGAACCTGCGACGGCTGTGCGCCGATGCTGGTGGAGATGCCGAGAAAGACAAGAGCTAAGACTAAACGCAAATAAACCACCCTCATCGCGCAACTGAGCTTTCACTCAAGGAATTGAGGGTCAGCGGCTTCTATCAATTAGACCGGCCAAATCGGTTCGCGACTACCTCGCGCGCCGCAGAAATCGATTTTCGGGCATAAATTCACAAACTCCGGAGATGTTGCATCCCGGCAATGGGTCTTCTAATAGTTTAACGAATCACCTTCAACGCCCCGCGGAAGAGACCGTCGAAATCGCCTGCCAGCGCGGCGTCCTTCGCCACAGCCTGCTCAATCGCCTTCTCCGCCGCCGGACGCTGATAGCCCAGATTCGTCAGCGCCGAAAGCACATCGTCCACCGCCGCGCCCCGCACACTGCTCTGCACCGGCGCTACCGCAAAGTCGTCGAGCTTGTCTTTCAACTCGACCACGAGGCGCTCGGCCAGCTTCTTGCCTACGCCGGGAATCCGCGTCAGTTGCGCGTGATCCTGCCCGCGAATGGCCTGCACCGTGCGCTCGACGGAAAGGCCGCTGAGAATCTTGATGGCCAGTTTCGGGCCGACACCGCTGACCGTAATCAGCCGCTCAAAGAGCCGCTTTTCTTCGCGATCGAGAAAGCCGAACAGCGCAATCTGATCTTCGCTGACCTGGGTGTGAATGTGCAGCGACGCCTCTGCGCCCACCGAGGGCAGCGCCGTAAATGTGGGCACGGAGATGACGACGTCGTAGCCCACCCCGGCGGCCTCGACGATGGCCTGGCCGGGTTCCTTGAAGATCAACTTTCCGCGCAAGTGAGCGATCATCGGCGTAAGTCCTGGCCCCGGGTCCTGGCACAGTAAGCGCCAGGCCCCAGCCTCCAATCCATACTACAGACCTCAGCCTCCGTAGCCCCGGACTGAAGCCCTATTAACTCTCTTGACAACAAAACTGGTTACTTGACGCGGGCCAGATTCGCGGTATGCTTGATGAGTTTTCCCCTTCTTCCTTCAATGGATCTCCTGATGTATCGGGCCGTCTTCAAATAGCGGGATCGTCAGCTTTGCATCGATCTTCGAATCATTCCCGGCCCCGTCTTCATTCCCAAGCCGCCTTCGATCGCTCGCAGGCCGATGCAGCTCTCACATCGCTTCGAACTCCGAGGTCCAACCATGTGGAAGAAATGTTTCGAGTACGTCAAGGCAAACATTCCCCCGTTCCTCCACGAATTTGCGCGCTGGGTGCGCTACCTCTACTTCTTGCGCTTCAGCATCATCCTTTGGTTCTTTCCGTTGCTGTTGGTCTGGGCAAATTCCCCCGCCATTGCCCGCTCGCTGGTCAGCGGCATCGTTACGCCGTCGCACCTGATTCAGTATCTGTGCGTCGCCTTTTTTCTGGTTGCGGCAAGCTTCGTCGCCCTCATCCTGGCGCGCATCGTCGTGATCAATGGAGAGGAGCGGTTTGGCGACGACTGTCCGCCCCTTCTTCACTGGCTGTTGGCCAATGACAAGAGGGAATATGAGTGGATTGCCCCGGTCGCCTTCCAGATCAACAATCTCATCGTCTTCTGGTACTTCTTAACCAACGGTCCCAACGAAGGCGTATCCGCCGCCGAAATCGCGCAGGGGCTTGCTTGCGGAGTCCTGCTGGCCATCCTCTTCTGGTTTGCGGTGAATGCCCTGTACTACCTGACTTACCAACCAGCGGCGCCTGGAAGCGACACGGCTCGAACGCTCGTGTTTCCGCGAAGCTGGCTCTTGCTCAGCAAGCATGGCAAGTCGGCCCGCTTTGGAGATGTTCTGGAACAATCCACGCAACCGCTTCCTCTCCACAGGCTGGCGTGGTTCTTCCCCGTCCCAGGGTACCGCTGGCCGCCGCATGGAAACCTCTACGAAGGCCACTATTTCTCGGTTTTGGCGGCCGGCGCGGTCCTTGCGCTTTACCTCGTTCTGTGGCCGCTGACGGCTCCAGTGCTGGTCCCTCCCATTTATGCCTGGCTGGCGATTATCCTTTACCTGCTCGGTGGTTTGGCCGTCATCGCGGACATCTCCCTGGCCAAACCCGGCAAGGATAAGGACGCTCGGAAACTGCGTATCTGGAAAGCCCTGCTCGCCGTAGCGCTGCTCCTTTTCACGGCGGCCATTCCGGGGCTCTATTTCCTTGCCGACGCCGAGCGGTTCCCCATTCTTGCGCTGGTGCTCATCCTGGTTATTGGCGTCACCTGGGGATTGGGCGCGATTGCATTCTTCGCCGACCGCTACCGCATTCCGGTTCTCACTCTGCTGATCGTCTTCATGATGATTCCGCGCATGATGCACCTGGACAACGGAAAGGAGATGCACTATCTCTCCACCTCGTTGCGCGAGGCGCAAGCCACGCTTCCTACTCCAGCCGATATTCTGAACAGCAAGCTCGACAAGGATGAAGACCAGCCATTGATCGTCGTCACTTCTACTGGAGGAGGCATTCACGCCGCTGCCTGGACTACCGCTGTTTTGGAACAACTCGAGACGGTGTTTTCCGAAGACCCCTCACTCCAATCCTTTCACGATCATGTTCTGCTGCTGAGCACCGTCTCCGGCGGCAGCTCCGGCCTGTACGCGTACTTGCGCGAGCTGGACTCGGCGACGGAACCCGGCCCAACCAATTGGGAGCGCATGAAGGGGGCAGCCCGATGCTCCAGCCTGGAAGCGGCCGGGTGGGGCCTGGTCTATTACGATCTCCCCAAAGCCTTTGTGCCCGTTTTACCGTACCTCGAATCACCTTCGACCGGTGTCGACGATCTGAGCAAGCTGCCCCTCGGCAAGGATCGGACCTGGTCGTTGCGCAAGGCGTTTGAACGGAACCTCAACGATCCCTACTGCCGGCTCGACCCCAACGACGCCAAATTGACCCCGTTGCGTGAGGTGTCTCAGGCGGAGCAAGCGAATCGGGACGCTGAAATGGGGCTGACGCTCGGCAACCTGAACCCCTCGGTGCACGACGTTCCCGCCTTCACCATGAACACCACCACTGTCGAGGGCGGCGAGCGCTTCCTGCTGGCCAATTATCAAATCCCGCCGCACACGCCCAATCCGTTGATTCCCCAACCCGCCGAGTCCTTTCTGCAGACCTTTGGCGGCGTGCAGTTTCCGCGGAATGGGCAGAGCCTCTATACCGATCTGCCCCTCGCCACCGGCGCCCAGCTCTCGGCTACCTTTCCCTATGTTTCCTCGGCAGCCGGATTTCCCTACGTCAGCGGCATGAAGAGTTCGCACTTTGTCGATGGAGGGTACTACGATAACGACGGGACGGCCTCGGCAATTGAGTTCCTGAGCACGGCCCTTGACGGCGTTTCGGCCAAACACTCGAAGGCCAAAGTAAAGGTCCTGCTCATCGAAATCCGCAACAGCGGCGCGAATGTCCGGGTGGATGAATCCTCGGATGCCTGGACGCCAAATCCGAACAACCAGACCCAGCCGTGGAATCTTGTCGATCAGGTAGCCGCGCCGCTCCAGGCCTTTTACAGCGCCGGCCACGAAAGCGTAACCGCCCGCAACCGCATCGGCCTGCAACTGCTGATCGGGGCCTATCGGGACAAGTTGGAACTGGAACACATCGTCATCACCGATGAACACGATACTCCGGATTTGGGATGCACCCCGAGCGACGACAGAACCGACCCGCTCAATTGGTTTCTCACGCCGGCCCAGCAATGCGAAGTCGATCGGTCGGCGGGTGAGGATTCCAACCGGCAAAAATACCAGGCCGCCCTCGACTGGTTCCTCGCCCATATCGGCCATGCGGCAAGTCCGAAGCACAAGTAAGCCGGATTGCTTCTCCGCGGCGCTGCGCGGAGTGCGCCAGTGGTGGCGGCTCAGGGATGGCCTGGCCGGGTTCTTTGAAGATCAGCTTGCCGCGCAGGTGAGC
>PMWR01000378.1:173-4424 GCA_003166055.1 Acidobacteriaceae bacterium | reverse complement strand
TTCGGCTGCGAGCCGGACGTGGTTTCGGCGCCCTACGGCGAGACCTTCGACCTTGAGGCCGTGAAGGCCGCGCTCAAGCCGGAGCATAAAGCCGGGGTCCCCGCCGACGGGTCTTCGTCGGTGGGGTATAAGGCCGTGTTCTTGCAGGCGACGGAGACCTCGACCGCGGTACGCCACGATGTGGAGGCAATCGCCAAGCTGGTTAAGGAAACCGATGCGCTGCTGGTTGTGGATGGGATCACCGGTCTGGGCACGACGCACTTCGACGTGGACGGCTGGGGCATCGACATTCTGATCGGTGGCTCGCAAAAGGCTGTGATGATTCCGCCGGGGCTGGCTTATTTGAGCGTGAGCGAGAAGGCGTGGGCGGCGATGGAAAAGTCGAAGAATCCGCGCTACTACTTTGACCTGCGCAAAGAACGCAAGAACGCAATCAAGGGCGAGAGCGCGTACACGCCTGCCGTCGCATTGATTGCCGGCCTTGGCGCGGCGCTCGACTACATTGCCGGCCAGGCGGGCGGGGATCTGGAGAAAGGTCGCATTGCGCTGGTGGACAACGCGCAGGTGAACGCGGCGGCGACGCGTGCGGGCCTGGTGGCGCTGGGCTTTACGCTGTTCGCGCCCACCGCGCCGGCGGCCGCGGCCACGGCGGTTGCCGTGCCCGAGGGGCTGAATTCAAGCGACGTGGTGAAGGCGCTGAAGGCCCGTTTCAGCCTGGTGATTGCCAATGGGCAGGGCGAGATGCAGGGCAAGATCTTCCGCGTGGCGCATCTCGGCTTCTTCGACTTCCTGGACACGGTGGCATTCCTGGGCGCAATGGAGCATATCGCGAAGGACACGCTGGGACTGCCGGTCGAATATGGGCTGGCGGTTGCGGCGGCGCAGCGGGTGTACGCAAAAGCAGTGGTTAGTGGTTAGTTGTAAGTTGCTAGTTGTCGGCTTTCATGGGACTGATTTAGATTTGTGATTTCCCATGCATCCAGAGTGGAACTTGAAGAAGCCGATGGCCAGTGAACAAGACTTTTTACTTGCTAACTGCTTCTGGCTTCTCACTTACAACTGACAACTTACAACTAACAACTGACAGCTAACCACTATTCACTAACCACTTTGGGGCATTCATGTCTGAACGAACATTCGGAGAAAAGCTGCTGATTGCGCGCAAGCAGCTCGACCTCTATCAATACCAGATGGCGGAGCGGCTGGGCGTCCATCCCAACTCCATCACCAACTACGAGCGGGGCGAGGGCAAACCGCATGCGGCCGTGGTCCGCATGTTCGATCTGCTGTGCGAACAACAGGGCATACGTTTTGACGAGTATGCCGCTACGGAAAAGGACAAGGGAGAGAAGATGAAAATCGTTCTGGCGGAGAAGGTTTCTCCGGCGACGCTGGCGGTGTTTGCGGCCGAGCCTGGATGGGAAGTCCTGACGCACGACCAGTTGCCGGATGGTTTGCCGGCGGCCCTTGCCGATGCCGACGCGCTGGTGGTGCGCAGTGCCGTACAGGTGGACGACGCGCTGATGGAGCATGCGCCCAAGCTGCGCGTGGTCGGTCGCGCCGGGGTGGGCGTGGACAACATCGACGCCGATGCCGCCACGCGGCGCGGCATCGTGGTGATGAACACGCCGGGCGCAAACGCGGTTGCTGTGGCCGAGCTGACCATTGGACTCATGCTGGCGCTGGCGCGCAAGGTGCCCGCCGCGAACGCATCGATGCATGCCGGCAAGTGGGAAAAGAAGAGCCTGCAAGGCGCGGAGCTGCGCGGCAAGACGTTGGGCATTNNCGGCGTCATCAACGCGAAGAACCTTGCGGCCATGAAGAAGGGCGTGCGCATCATCAACTGCGCGCGTGGCGAATTGATTGACGATGCTGCGCTGGCGGCGGCGCTCAAGAGCGGCCAGGTGGCTGGCGCGGCGCTTGACGTGTTTGCGGTCGAGCCGCCCAAAGACTCGCCCTACGCTGATCTGGACAACGTGATTTTGACGCCGCACATCGCCGGTTCAACAGCTGAGGCGCAGGAGGCTGTAGGCATTCAGATTGCGTGCCAGGTGCGTGAATATCTCAAGCTGGGCGTGGTTCAGAACGCGGTAAACCTGCCCTCTCTGACGCATGAAGAATATGTCGTGCTGGCGCCCTACATCGATCTGGCGGGACGGCTCGGCTCGTTCCTGGCGCAGACCGGCACGGGCGGCATCGAGGCCATTCACTTGACTTATGGCGGCGCGCTGGCCGAGGCCAAGACGGACCTGGTGCGCAACGCGGCCATCGAAGGGCTGCTGCAGGGATCGGAGAATGTGAACCGCATCAACGCCGCGGCGGTGGCGCAGGAACGCGGCATTCGCGTGCACGAGGAGAAGGCGGAGAGCCATCGCGGCGGTTCAGCGTCGGTGTTTCAGATCGAACTGCACACGGCGGCGGGATCGAGCCACGCGACGGCGACTGTCCTGCACGGCGAGCAGCCTCGGCTGCTGGAGTTTGGCGGCATCGACATCGAAGCGCCTCTCGAGGGCAATCTTCTGGTGTGCCGCAACCTCGATGTGCCGGGTGTGATCGGAAAGATCGGCTCGATTCTCGGCGAGCATGGCGTCAACATCGCCAACTTCGCGCTGGGCCGCGAGCGCACCGGCCCCAAGCCGGTGAAGGCGCTGGCCGTGGTGCAGGTGGACGCGCCGGTCCCGGCAAACGTGCTCGAAGACCTGGTCAAGATCGAAGCGATGCTGGAGGCGCGGCCCGTCAGCTTGCCGGAGACCAAATTCTGAAACTGCCCATCGCTTGTGAACTTCAGAGGCGAAGCCTTCTAGCCGGCAACGCCACTGTGGCCGAGCCANNCCGCCGAGCGTGCCGTCCGCGCTCGGCACTTTCACCTCAGTGGGCGCAGAGAGTGTCTCTTCGGAAACCTCGTTGAACGCAGTTGCCAGCAGCCGGCCGACCTCGCTAAATGCCTGCGCCGCTTCTTCCGGCGTGGGATACTGGGCTGAATCCGTCAGCTTGGCGCCGCGGCCAAAAAGCGAAGACCAGGGCTTTGACCAGGGTGTTCCCAGAAACCCAAGTGTGTTCCCGCGCGCCCAGACCATGTGGCACACAATCCATAGCAGGTGGTTGGAGCAATCGCTGGGACGACGCAGCCACTCCTCGGGTGTCAGACCCTCAAAGCTCTTCTTGAGCAGGCTGCTGTTCATGTGAAAACTATGCGCGGCTTCGGCAATCTGGCTTGGTGCAGGCATTTGGGTATTCTCCTTTGCGATGAAACGGCTGCGGTTCAAATCTTACGCGAATCGCAGAGAGTTATCGGAAGATTTCATGGGACGAATTCGCTCATAAAGAACAGCGGCGCATTCCGTGCGGAATGCGCCGCTGTGGATCAGCAACCGGGATGACTGTCCCGATCCCTTAGCCAGCCTATCGAATGCGATAGACGAACGCGTCTTCCAGGTATTGGTCGCCGAACATCTGGCCCCCGATGCGCATTCCGTAGGTATCGACCGCCGATGCGAAGGCTTTGCGCAGTGCCTGAATGAAGGGCTTGTCCATGGGGCGCAGGGAGATCGTAGGTTTTCTGCGGAACGGAAAGCCCGCTCTCTTCAATGACTCATTGATCTCTGTATATCCGGAAAGAGATGATGTTTGGTCGAGTTGGTCGGAAGCGATCACCAGCCTCCAATCCTCGTAATCTGGAATCTTGGCCCAGAGCGCCACGTTGGGAGTCTTGCCGTCCCGATCGAGCGCATCGATAACTTCTTTTCCGTTTTCTATGTCGAAATTCACCAGCGTTGCCGTATCCATGGGAGCTAACCTCCTGCCGTTAACAGCCGCGGGCTACCGGATGCGATAAACGTAGGCCTCATCGACGTATTGCTTGCCAAAATACTGGCTGGAGATACGATAGCCAATTTCCGGATTCAGCCCGGCATATTTCTCACGAAGCTCTGCTATAAATGGATCGCTGATCTCCCGGAGGGAGATGGAAGGTCGTGAACCCGGCATCACCCCAGCGCTTCGAAGCTGTGTGACCATTTCCTCATAGCCGTGTATGTGACTCGATGACAGGACAAATCTCCATTCATCGTATTGCGGCAACAAGGCCCACAGTGCTACCTCGGGAGGATGGCCGGCGCCGTCGAGTGCATCGATAACGCGCTTTGTTTTCTCGATATCGAAACTTACCAGCGCTGCTTGATCCATTGCATTACTCCTCCGTATTGAGCTCCAATGGCCTGGATCATGAGAGTCGCAAGTTGAATGCGCTCT
>PMWR01000378.1:0-153 GCA_003166055.1 Acidobacteriaceae bacterium | reverse complement strand
CTCAACCGCATACCCTGCCAAGTAGTATGCGCCCTCCTGAAACCCAGCTGTAAGCAGTGCATCTGCCTCATTGAGCCGCAACTCGGCAAGTCGCTGGAAATCACTACGGTTCTTCGCCATCGATTACTCTCTTATGCCCGGCTGAGGTAAGCC
>PMWR01000583.1 GCA_003166055.1 Acidobacteriaceae bacterium | reverse complement strand
ATGAAATTGTTGTACATGTAGGAGAGGTTGAATGGATGGTCGGCTCCACTCGCGTCTGTAAAGTTGTACCCCGTAGTGTGGCCGCAACTGGTTGAGCCGTCCGGAGGCAGGGTGGGCCCACCAGTTACTGGATTGTACATACTCTGCGCTGGAAAAACGGTGTAGATTCTGCTGATATTGGGCACACCGTATGACCAGCCTCCTAGAGTCAATGCACCGTAATTGGGCAGAAATTCGGCTCCCCAACCAGTTTGCCAGGCTCCGGTGAGCACGAGCGTCTGATTTGAGTTGTAGTTGACTGAAAACGGCGCAGTGATCTGGCGTCCGGCAGGCACCGGAACCTGAATCCTGAGATTGACCGCTCCGTTTTCAGGGTTGACGGTTTCATTCAGCATTTTCAAGTAGTCGTGCCCCACGCCCTCGGTCGGCGGTGAGACCGTGTCAGTGGGATTCACGATCTGGGCTTCCATGGGCAAGCAGGCGCAAATTGCCAGACATGCAAGCAGGGCAAGGCGGTGGCTAAGACGCCTGCGCAGCGGCTCTTGATTGAAGATCGAACGATAGTTTGGCAATCCGGGTTCCTCCCGCAGTCTGTGGATGCTGCGACTAGCATTCTGCGCATTGCGCTCTTTGAAGCTGCCAAAGCACATTGTTTTTGAGCGGTGCTGAGAGTAGCGTGAATTGTTCTTTTAAGTCAAGTTAAGAACGATTCCAGTGTGTTATGAATCACACATTGGAAGCAGGTAACCAGTATTGTTGATTGTTATGGTAATAACACAAGTAGAAAAGCTTTGACGCAGCCAGAACTAGTTCTAGATGCCGTTCAGGTTGTTCCCGAGAAATTCCCGGTAATCTACAGTACCTATTTGGACAAGCACCTGGTTGACGTCTTGTGGGTCTTTCGTGCAGGTTATTTTGCGTTCTTGGCGGCATAAGCGGCGGGCGTGAACTGGGCGAGGGTTTTGATGGGGCGGTCCGCGAGCCCAGGCAGGACATCTGCCAGGTAGTTGCTGATTGGCACTCCGAGCCTGCGGCAGCTCCACGACCGAGAAGATGGCTGCGATCCTTGGACCGGCTTCCTTGCTGCCGAGACGGAGCCAGTTGCGGCGACCGATGGCTATCGGGCGCATCGAATTCTCAGCCAGGTTGGTGCTGAACTCGAGTTCTGGATATGTGAGGAACAGTGTTAGCTTGCTCCATAGCGATAGCGTGTAGTTGGCGGCGTGGCCGGCGGTGCTCTTGGGCAGGGCCTTCTTTTGCAGGGACAGCGACTCGGCGCGAATCTGCTCCATCACCCTAAAGATCACTGCAAACGATTGCGTTCGCGCAAGATGGGGCAGAGCGGCCGAAACCGCGTGGCGGCAGCACGGCTTTTCGCTCAGAACGAAAAACCCTAATATCGTTTTGCTCAATAGTTTTGCCGACGGATGGCAGGTTCCTATTTCCACCATCTGATGCTTGGCGATCTGTAGATTCCCGGATGGGAGGTGAATGTCATCTTCGGAAACGGCACGAACCTTACCCTCTGGTGTCCAACGGCTTCAGCAACGCCAGCAAAGCAAATCCGGGGAGATAAGCTGAACGAGAGCACAGGAATTACAGCGTACAGGGTACTGGCCCAGCGCGCATGCGATGGCGACCTCCGTAGTCGATTCCCGGCTTGATTCCGCCCGCTCGCGAATTGATTCCATCTGTTCATGCACGATTGCGCCGAGAGCCGGCCGTTCAGACTCCTCCGGGCTTGATGGATGCGGGATCGAATTGGTCAGAAGCTCCTGCTTTGCAATTGCTTTTTGCCTTAGCAGCCCGCAAACTCGTCGGATATGAGTCTTTTCACGGCCAGCACTTGCGAAACACTGTCGTCATTTGGCAGAGTGGCCCAGCGGTAGATGCGGGAATGGGCAAGGACCAACATCAGCGAGATTCTCACTGCCGCAAATTAGTCATTCTAAGAGATTGAGCCTGAGTTGATCACGGGCATCTTCCTGCGAGTCGCCCTTCAACAATTGTGCTATATACGTTCGGTAGAATCTAACCTCGGCGGCGATGCTATCCGATCCTTCAAGAACATCGAAGGCGCCCAGCAGGGTTTCTTGCGTCTCAGAAAGGAGAATACCGGCACTGAGAATTATGCTGAGCGGCACAATGATGAAATCGAGCGCGAATCTTCCCAACCCTTCATCGGCCAGCCGTCATGCTTCGCGCTATCCACGATTCTCGCGAAACAGCCGACCGCACGCTTCAGAAGATCCGGACGTTCCATCACGTCGTGCGGGAACGCTGTGTCGGATACATGAAATGCGAGCACGTCCGAGCAAAGATCACGGACGACGATTTCTGTTACACGGCATCTGGACAGTTTCTTTTTCTCATTGCGCCCCACGGTTCGATTTGTCGCGATTTATTCGGCTCCCCTCCATGCACTGAATCCACTACTGCCTCCGGCACCTCCATCACGAAAACTCCTTTGATTCCTGCCGGTTGGCGCATTCTCGTTCCTGGCATACAGTTCTGATGTATACTACATCACGAACAGAGAACGGCATGTCCCCTCAGACGAAGAACGCAACCAGAGCGAAGCGCAGAGTCGTTGCTCCCGCAGAGAAGCGGACTCAGGTCCGGCTCACTGTCGATTCCAAATTCACCAAATCACATTTCAACCAACTTTTTGCCGTGCTTAAAATCCGCAAGAAGAATGCCCTGGCCGAGCACATCATCATAGGCTTCAAAACCAAGGCGGCACAGACGCAGATTCTGGCGTTTTATAACGGCCCGTGGCTGGACAT
>PMWR01000191.1 GCA_003166055.1 Acidobacteriaceae bacterium | reverse complement strand
CATTCCCCGGAAGGAGCTTCCGATGCCGCTGCGCATCTTGCGCTGGCTCATTCTCGTGGCCCTGGCCATACCCATCCCGGCCCCCGCCGCCAGGCCAAAGCCCTGCGTCACCGCCGAAGAAGCCTCCAATATCCTCAACAAGGATGTTTGCATTACCGCGCATGTCTACGATGTGGTTGAGCTTCCCGACGGCACCCGATTCCTCGACGTGTGCCTGCCTCAGACCCCCGACGACGCCTGCCGCTTCACCATCGTCAGCCTGTGGGAAGACCGCGACGAGGTCGGCGAACTCAGGAAATATCGCGACATGGACGTGCAGGTTCGCGGCATTGTGCAGTCGATGCATGGCCGCTCCGGCATGGTGCTCAGTCATGCGCGCCAGTTCTACGGCGGCCCGCCCAAATTCAAGCCCAACCCCAAACTCGCCCGCGGCTTCGACGCGTCCCAGAGTCGCCCACCGGTCAACGACCCCGCTCTCCACGCGCACTCGACAGGCCGCGCCTTCATGAACACCCGCGATCAGGAACCCCGTNNCGCAGGATCACCGCGGAAATCACCAGGAAGATCAGCGTAGCGCCCAGCGCCAGCCGCAGATTGGAACGGTCGGAGATCGCCCCGATGATGGTAGGCGAAAACGTATCGCCGAAACAGTGAATGCAGAACAGGTTCAGCGAAATCGCCGTGGCCCTCACCGGCGCCGACACCGAATTCACAATCGCCGCATTCAGCGGCCCGGTATTCAGGAACAGGAAAAACTCCGTCACCAGCAGCACCGGAACCGCCCACGCCGCCGGTCCGAAGAACAGCAACACTCCGCACGGCAGCGTCAGCGCCACGCTCCAGAACGACAGCAGGTAAAGCGCGCGATCGTTGGTCCGCAGCCAGCGCTGCGCCAGCCATCCGCCCACCAGCGTTCCGGCAATCCCATCCACCACCGTGATAGCGCCCACCACCAGGCTCGATGCGCCCATCGAAAGCCCCGAATACCGCCGCAGGAACTCGGGAACCCAGTTCGAAATGCCGCCCATCGCAAACGTCAGCGCCGCCAGCCCGAAAGTCGCCGTCAGAAACGCCCCGTTGCTGAACAATCCCAGAAAAGTCGAGCGGCTCACCGTCGCCTTCACGTGGTCGCTGGCGCCGCGTTCCGGCTCCCGCCCCAGCCACCCGTAGAGCGCCGCAATGATCAACCCAGGAATGGCGCAAATGAAAAATGGCGCCCGCCAGCCCCACAAGGTGCCCAGTTGCCCGCCCGCCGCGTAGCCCAGTGCCGCGCCCACCGGAATGGCAGTATAGAAAATTGAGAGAATGCGATTTCGATCGCGTTCCGGGTAAAAGTCGGCCAGCACCGCCGGCGCAAAGATGCCAAACGTCGCCTCGCCCACCCCCACCAGCGCGTGCCTGATAAACAGCGTCTGGTAGCTGTGCACCCACGCCGTCGCCAGAGTAGCCAGGCTCCACAGCACCGCGCCGCCAATGATCAGCGGCTTGCGCCGGAAGTGATCGCCCAGCCACCCGGTCAGCGGCGCGGCAAGCATGTAGGTCAAAAACAGCGCGGTCGTCAGCATCCCGATTTGCTGGTCGGTCGCGTGAAATTCCTTCTGGATGAGCGAAACTTCGCCGGGAAGAATATAGCGGTCGATGTAGTTCAGCAGGTTCAGCCCGATCAACAGCACCAGCGTCCCCACAGCGGGGCTCCATCGCATGCGCCTTGGCAGGGTTGAAGTCGACAAGTGCATTCAGCCTCTCGAAAACTGCATGCCCGAGTCTACACAATCCCCGCAGTGGCCTGCCGGGTTGCTAACTCGCTGACTAGCTGACCTGCACTCTCACGCCCTGGGCCTCGGCCAGCGCGCCTCCACCGTAGTCCCAATGCCCCCCCGCGGCCTGAAAACTCCATGCACCACCGCCCACACCGGATCGGCGGCCTTCACCACATCCTCCAGCACCTGGTTCACAATGTTCTCCTGAAAAATGCCCAGGTTGCGGTAACTNNGTCTTGGGGCAGACCGAGGTCAGCTCCGGGTCGTCAATCAGAATCTCGTAACCGGGGAATTGGTTCTCCCAGGTTTCGATCGCGGGAAACGCAAAGTTGAGGCCTGCCTTCGCGTGTTCGTCGGTGTAGCGCGGTTCCAAAGCCATAATCCCATTATCGTACGAGTCCCGGCGTCGCCATCCCTGACCAGAACACATTTTTGCGCTTCCAAGGACTTGATTCCGCGTCCTATATACTGACTTTGGTTACGTGAATGGCAGAATTGAAAAAGCAACCTGGCCGCACAGGTCGTTGGATTGGCGCGGCCATCGTTATCGTCATCGTCTTCTTCGCTGCGCGCTACCTGTTGCGGGAGCGGCTGGCGATACGTGAAGTCCAAGTGACCTACCAGCAGTTGGTGAATACCGTTCCAACCAATGGCCGGGTTGAGCCTGAGGTCAACTACGAGTACCACAGCCCAGTTGCCACCACCATCAAAGCTGTCTACGTTCAACCTGGAGACCATGTTCCGGCCGGCAAGCTATTGGTTCAACTGGACGATGTGGAGGCGCGGGCCCGTGTGGCTACCGCCGAGAGCGGAGTAAAGGCCGCTCAGGCAGAGTTGGAAACCGCTACCCACAACGGAACCCAGGCCGAGCGCCAGACGGCGGCGGCCGATATTGCGCGCGCTCAGCTGGAACGCGATCAGTCCCGTCACGACCTGGATGCGTTGATTAGGCTCTATGCCACCGGCGCAGCCTCTGCCAACGAAGTGTCCGTGGCCAGGCAGCGGCTGGAGACAGCGGAAGCGAGCCTGCATGCATCCCAACAGAGTGCAAGCAGCCGCTACTCGCCGACAGAAGTTGCGCGCGCCCAGGCAGCTCTTGCCGAAGCCGAAGCCAACCTCGCGGCAGCTCGAGAAGTCGTGGCCCAGTCGTCCTATTACGCGCCAATTACCGGAACGGTCTACAGTCTCGATGCCCAGCCAACGGATTTTGCTGAGGCGGGTAAGCTTCTGCTGCAAATGGCGGACCTCGATCACGAGCGAGTTCGAGCCTATTTCGATGAACCTGACATCGGCAAGCTCGCCGTCGGCCAGCCGATAGTGATCAGGTGGGAGGCGAAGCCTGACCGCGTGTGGCACGGACATATTCAGCGCACTCCCGCCACCGTGGTCCCGTACACCACACGCAACGTCGGAGAAGTGATTGTGCAGATCGACGACCCCAACACCGACCTGCTGCCCGATACCAATGTCACGGTCTGGGTTACCACCTCCACTGAACCGAACGTCCTGAGCGTCCCGCAGGAAGCGATGCACCCCGAGAACGGCAAGCCCTATGTCTATAGGGTGGTAAATGGCAAGCTGAAGAAAACTCCAGTCGTCACGGGAGCCATCAACCTCACGCAGGTCGCCATTCTCTCCGGTCTCCAGGCCGGCGATTGGGTGGCAACCGGAACAGTCAACGGAGAGCCCTTGAAAGAGGGCATTCCGATCAAGGTTGTGAAGTGAAGCCCTTAAGCGCTGCGGCGAGCCTGCTGCCGACATGCCTGGTGGCTCTTGCGCTCGTGGCATCCATGCCCGCGCAAGCCGCTGTGCCTCCACCGGCGCGAACCGCTCTTCCATCAAAGGACCCGCTGGCTCAGGTGGATCTTGCGCTTCAGGCTGGAGAGGCGGACAAGGCGCTCACTCTGCTCCAGTCTCTCCCCCAGCCGGGTTCGGCCCAGGCAACAAACCTGGAATGCCGCGTTCGGTACATGCTCGAGCAGTGGGACGCCGCCATTGCCGCCTGCGAGCAGGCGGTGCGCCTGGAACAGCAGAACTCCGGCTATCATCTGTGGCTCGGCCGTGCGCTCGGCGAGAAGGCGGATCGCGCCAACTTCATGACCGCCTATTCGCTGGCCAAGCGAGTGCGTGTGGAGTTCGAAGAGTCCGTGAAGCTCAATCCCCGTAATCCTGACGCGCTGGCCGACCTGGGCGACTTTTACTTTGAAGCCCCCGGAGTGGTGGGTGGAGGCGCCGACAAGGCGGAAGCCATCGCCTCACAGCTCGACAAGATTGACTCGGCGCGCGCCCACGAGTTGCGCGGTCGCATTGCCGAGGGACGAAAGGACCTTGAAACGGCTGAGCGGGAGTATAAACAGGCGATTGCGGCCGGCCCCCATCCCGCTATCCAATGGGTGGCGTTAGCCGGCTTCTATCGCCGCCACGAGCGCTTCGCGGAGATGGAATCGGCCGTGCACAGCGCCGCCGTCAATGCCGAGCGGGACAATCATGCGGCTGTGGCGTTTTACGACGGGGCCGGTGTGCTGTCGAAAGCCAATCGGGACCTGGAGCTCGCGGCCAAAATGCTTGAGGATTATCTGGCCAGCTCCGGAAAAACCGAGGAGGCGCCTGCCTTCATGGCCTATAGCCGCTTGGCGAATCTGAAGGACAAGCTCGGAGACCCGGCCGCCGCCGCGCAGGAACGGACCCAGGCACTGGCCCTTGCTCATGAATACAAGCCAGGCTCGGAAGCAAGACATTGATCGGGACAATTCGCTTGACGATGCTTCACAATCCGCGCAGGCTCTCGGCTTTCATTCTCTTCGGGATGGCGCTTATGACCGCGCCTGTTTTCGCGCCCGCCCAGGTTTCCCTGGCAACAGTGGTCGACCTCGCCCAGCGCAATTCGAGCACCGTCAAGCTTGCCGATGCCGATCTGAAAAAAGCGCAAGCCGCCCTCGCCCAGACGGAGGACGCGTATATCCCCAATTTCGCGATCGCCACCAACCTTGGATACTCTCACGGTTTTCCAACCGGCCAGCCTTCGGTTGGAAGCGCAACGATGCAGTCGCTCGTGTTCAGCTTTTCTCAACGCCAGTACAGCAAGGCGGCACATGCCGACATTGACGCCGCAACGCAGCGGCTCAAGGATGCCCAGCAGCAGGTTGCCCTCGACGCCTCTACAACGTACATCGAGCTCGATACCGTCAATCGTGAACTGGAAGCCGCTCGCCAGCAGTCCGACTCGACTGCCAAGCTGGTCCAGATTGAACAGCAGCGCGCCGAGGCCGGCGTCGATTCCAACATCGACCTCCTGAACGCCCAGTTGACCGCCGCAACCTTGAAACTCCAGCGCCTCCATCTTGAGACCCGCGTCGCCACTCTTTCCAAACAGGTCGCTGTTCTCACCGGCCTGCCCGATGGCGCCATCCTCCCCGACCGCTCCAGCATCCCCGAGATTCCAGCCGTAACCGCGGATGAAGCGCCCCGCAGGCTTCCCGGAATCGAGGCTGCGGGTTCGCTGGCGCGCTCCAAGCAGTTCCAGGCCAAGGGAGACAACCTGGCCTGGCGACGGCCCCTGATCGGATTTGGCGCCGTTTACAACTACGACGTGAACGAATTCAACAATTACGCGCAGTTCTATCAGCCTCACACCTTCACTCCCAACAACGTGAGCTTTGGCCTTCAGATCAGCTTTCCGTTCTTTGACTTCGCCCTGCGCGCAAAGGCCCGCCAAACAGCCGCCGACGCATTGCGAGCCACCGTGGAAGCCGAGCAGGCCCAGCGCCAAAACGACGTTCAGATTGCCACTCTCACCGGCAGCCTTCGCGAGCTGGACGCCCAGGCCGAGGTCGCCGGCCTGAAGCAGCAGATCGCCGATGCTCAGCTCAAGTCTGTCCTCACCCAGCTCCAGTTTGGCAACGGCGCGTCCGGTCCCAATGGTCCATCCCAGCTAACCCCCAAAGCCGAGCAGCTCTCCCGCATTGACGAGCGTCAAAAGTATCAGGATGCGCTGGAGGCCTCCCTGGGACTCGCCAAAGCCCGCCTTAGCCTGCTCCGCGCCCTTGGCCACATGGATGACTGGCTTCACGAATTGCACACAAAGTAGGTCGCGACCGAAAGAGAACGGTCGAAAAGCTGCCAAAATGCTAGAATGGAAGGGATGCCTATGCCCCTGAAGACAATCTTCCTGAATCCGCCCTCGTTCGAGAACTTCGACGGTGGCGCGAGCTCGCGCTGGCCCGCTACGCGCGAGATTGAGTCCTA
>PMWR01000550.1 GCA_003166055.1 Acidobacteriaceae bacterium | reverse complement strand
GCTTCCAGGGTCAGCAGATATTCCCCGCCTACGCTGGCGATGCTGCCGGTCAGCAGGATCTGCCGGTTCGTCCGCTCACAAATCTCCCGCGCGATTTCCGGCGTGACCGCCATGTCGGTCTTCAAGCCCATCTTCTTGAGCGTGTCCGCACTATCGCGCTCCGTCATCACGTCGAAATAGGGCGACTGTGTAAGATCGACCTCCAGCGCGCGTTTCAGGGTGCTCTCGAAGGCCGCATCGCCGGTCGTGTTCATGAAGTCGGCCAGCACAACCTTCTGGAAGTCGCGCGGGACCGGCCTGCGCAACCACATCCAGCCGGCCAGCAGCGTTCCAGTTCCGACGAGAACCGCTGCAGCCACCGCGTATTTTCGGATGCGGCTGGATGAGGTCCCCGGCGCGAGAATTGGGGGCACCGGTTCCTCAATCACCATGTGCCGACGCTCGAGGGTCTCCTGCACGACCGTGTCCCACCCGGCGACGACGCCTGCCGCAGAAGCCGGCAAGATACGGCGAACCTCGCCCATAAAGCGGTATCCTTGCCCCGGCACGGTGACGATATAGTCTGCTTTATCGCCGAGGGCTTTCCGCAATGTGAAGATCTGCTGGGACAGGGCGCCTTCTTCCACAAAAGACTCCGCCCACACGGCAGCAAAGAGTTCAGGCTTGGTGACGATCTCTCCAGCTCGCGAGACCAGGAAGGTCAAGACATCAAATGCCTTCGACCCAAGCGGCACGCGCTCACCGCGCCTCACCAGGACACGCAGATCGAGATTCAAATGAAAGTCGCCAAACTGGTAAGAGCCCTGATTGGCCAACGACATAACGTCACCCAATGCGCAGCTGAGGATGGTGCCAGTGTAACGTCAATCGGGATGAGGTGGCTACCAACATCCCCGGAGCTTATGCACGGATCATTCGCATCCGGGCTGCGGATGGACACCGAGAGACGGTTATCGATCATCACATCCTGGACGAGATCCGCGGCACGGCCGGAATTGCGTAATCGGGCGCGCAGCATAGCCCGAATCCCTGGCAGGAATCGCAAAGCAAATTCCCGCTCCGCTTCAAGGTCTTCTCTTCCCATGGCCAGAGCCAAACGCGTGTCTTCCGATGCTGCCTGGTCGGCCAATGACACGTCTTTCTCGTGGTGTTCACCGTGCGACGGGCTTTGGGAGAAAGGCAAGCTCTCGCTTGCCAATAATTCTCCACTCCACAATGAGCGCCGGGTCTCTTTTTGCGGAATAACGCATCGATCAGATTTATTCGAAACGAAGCCTGAGTGCAACGAAGATCATTTGACGAATGCCGGGTCGGACTCCACCTGGACAGCATGTTGAAACGCGTTCCACTCGCAAGAACTGTCGGTCTGGCTGCACCCAGGAACAAAGACCGGGACGCGCTCAGGCGAGTTGTGGAGGCTCAGTGGTGTGGTGTTACGCATCTGCTCCAGAGTCTGCGCCATGTAGGAAGTGCGGACGGAATAATCTCCAGTCGAACCGTCCTTCCATACCTCAAGGACCAGGGCTCCGCCTGGCGGCGTATCGTTCCACCGGCCATCGACGATCCAAGACAGACCAAGCGCGCCGCCAATGTTTTCGAGGTTGGTATCGTGGCCTACCAGAAGCAGCAGGCGATCACCCGGCTTGCCCAGCGCGCCGGAAACTGCCTTCCCCGTTGTGGCCTGCTCCATCGAATTCAGAATGTGCCGGAGCAGGTTGGACGACTGGGCCCGCGCAATGTAGGTGGTGCGTTGTGCAACTTCCACACTCGCCGTATGAAGCTGCATCAGTTCCCGCACCTTGTTCGCATCCACGCGTCCCCAACCCACCTGGGCTGCATCGAACCCTTCGGTATACTCGAGCAGCAGATTCTCCGCCATGGTCGCGGCTGTGCCAAGCGGACTGCGCAGGTCGACAAGATGGTCGCCTTTTCCGGGAGCGATGGACGAGGGAATGTCATGCAACGAAGCCTTTGTTCCTGGACAGGCGGGCCCCGGCTTGCATCCCAGAAGAACTTCTTCAAGCGCGTCAAGCTGCTGACGATATGCATCCGCTAACGCCGCGGCATTGCCGCCGATGCGGCCGGAGACGGCTGCCGCGGCAAGGGCTTTGTCGGGATGACCAACACCTGCCTCCAGCGAATGAAACAGCGGGTCGGGCGTGCCTTCCGCGAGAGCCCGCACTGCGACCGTGCAACCGGGAAACATTCCCGCCGCAAGCGCGTTGCCTGTCTCGCGTGTACGCTGGTCGGAGTCCGCAACGATCGACACGTGTTCCGCAGCGGCGCAGCCATCTGCGCTGAACAAGCCTTCGCCAGCGAACATCGAGCGGTCGTACGCGCCGAAGAGAGTCATCAGCTTTGCGCCATGCTCGGTGAGGTAGCCCGGCGGTACGCTCCACGCCGGCCATGGCTTGGAGGAATACTGATTGAGCCGATCGGTCTTGCCGGTTGGCGATCGCACGCCGTGGCGGCTCACGATCACAACATATTTCAATTCGTTCGTACACGGGGCGGGAGAGTTCTGCGGCGCGCTCTGCGCACCGGACAGCGATGCTGCCGCGAGCAGCGCCGGCAAAAGTCCAATTGCAACGCGGCTCACATGAGGACGGTTCATTTGTCTGCCTTCTGAATCGCAGTGGAGTAAACGCGAATCTCGGCGGGCTTTCCGCTGGTTGCGGGAACGCCAACGTAGAGTGCGCTTTCAGAAGGTACGAATAAGGCGGTCTTCGCGCCAGCCACAGTGCGCGTTATCCCGATTGCCTTGAGGGCTGTTCCGCTGACTTCAAACGCATCCACCTCACCGGCTCCGCTGATGACATACACACGGCCGAGTGACGCATCGTAAAACAAATCGTCCGCACCTTCGCCTGTGGTCGCGCGAGAAAGCTCAGCGCCTGAATTGCCGTCTAATGCAAGCAGAGTTGCGGGGGTTCTGCAAGCTACATACAAAACATGCCGCCCACGGTCATAGGCCATTGGCACATTGTCTTTCGCGCTGGCCAGCTTCCAGTGTGCGGTGATCGTGTTGGTCGCACCGTCGATGACAGCAACATCGCTTGAGTCGGCGATATTTGCAAAGATGCGCCTGCTCGGCGCGTCCAGATCGAGGGCCTCGGGATGAGTCGCGACGGGAAGGTTGTCAATCAGAGTGAAGGTTGTTGTATCCACCACCGCGACTCTGCCCGGAACCGCGGCGCTGCCGCCGCCGTGCCCGACATACAGTCGGCGGTGCGCATCGTCGTAGACCATGTCATCGGCGTCGTTTGAGAGCTTGATGGTGCCAGCGAGCTTGAGCGGAGAGCCTTTGTAGACCCTGAGTTCACAGAGCGAACCATCGGCAACATAGAGGCTTGAGGTCGCATCAACCCACGCCAGGCCGTGCGGTTTACCGAGGCCGCTAATGCTTTGCTCCACCTTGTCCGACTTCAAGTCAATCACTTCAACGGAATGATTGCCGGTTGCCGCGGCGAGCAAACGATGGCCTGCGAGATCGATTGCGAAGTGATCGAATTTACCGGTGACGCCGGGCAATGCGATGGTTCGCTGTAGCATAAGGGGGGACACGGATTGGGAGTTGCCTGGAATCGCGCAAAAGAACATAAGCGCGAATGCGGTGAGAATCTGTTTCATCTGGGCTTTCTTTGCCGACCGCGCTTGAGCGGGCAGCAACAGGCTATTGATCTTTGAGAGGAAGGGGGAGGCTTTCGCAAACTCCCCCATGCCGGGCACACAATGGACCACTCGGTTGAATAATGACGCCGAGTCTACTCGTGATGCAGGTTCCAGCGGATACCACCCGAATAGGTGGGCTTGTAATACTCGCGCTGCACCATGTATTGCGTGCTTCCGTTGTAGAAACCGAAGACCGCATTATTCATGTTTTCCCCAATCGCCATCACCGTGAAACCGTTGCCAACGTAGTAGCTCATCTTGGCATCGACTTGAGTGTGCGCATAGAAGTAGTTATCGCCGTTCGGCCCTGTTATGCCGAATGGCACAGCGCCGGGGCCTGAACTCTGGTACTGGTATGCATAAATGTTCGCGCCGTTATGCGATACGGCCATCGTGACCAGGGCACGCTTAGAGGCGAAGGCAGGACCAATGTTCCACGAAAGGGGCGCCTGTCCCACAAGCTGCGGATCATCGGTGCGCCCGGTGAGGTTGTAGTTTTTCGAATTCGTATAGGTTACGTTGGCATCGATGCGCGCGCCTGAGAGAACACCCGGAAGATAATTCAGATGTTGGCGGTATGCGAACTCCACACCTTGAACATGCGCATGGTCGCCGTTGACCTCCTGCTGAACAAGGTCACCCGCATACGCCTGTGAAAGCGGCGAACCAGTCGCTGGAATAATGGATTGCTGAGCATAGATGGGCTGAGTGAGCGCCTTGTAGAAATAGCCTCCCTCAATCATCCCGACCGCGGGCAGATAGCGCTCGTAGAGGATGTCGTAGTCATTGGCATGCTCCGCGACCAGAGCGGTGTTCCCGATACCAATCGTATAGGGCGTTGTGGACTGGTCTTCGGTGATATACGGAACCAGTTGATAGGGATCAGGACGCGAGATTCCCCGTCCATACACGGCGCGGAGGTCCGAGCTGTTATCGATCGAGTAGCGGAGTTGCACGCTCGGCAACGGATTGATGTAAGAGCCGCTGCCATGTTCGGGCGTAGTGGAGAGGTAGTTGCCATTTGCATCGTTGATCACCAGGTACCCGGTATCCGAAGTATTGGTCGCTTCGAATCGAATGCCGGTTTGCAGATGGACGCGGGAGCCAAGTTGCAGCGTATTCATCACGTAGCCTGCGGATACTCTCTCCTGGAGGTTGTAGTTTGACGCGTCCGACTGGAGGTGCGTTGTGCCTTCATCCAGCGTGTACGAGCTTGGGTTCGCCGCGAGATCCCCGGTCAACAGATCAAAGCTGGTCACCGGTCCAAGATGATAGCTTCCGCCGTAGAACTTAGGATTGGTAAACGTTCCGAGGTACGGGGTCATGTTGGGACCGTTGTTGGAATCGTACTCGGGCGAATAGGCGTCCTGCCCCTTGTGTTCATTGCGGACGAGGCCGCCAAACTCGAACGTCGAGGCATGCGTGCCCAGGTGGTAGTTGATTCCCATCGCGCCGTTGGCCTGCAGGTTGAGTTGAGTCGCTTGTCCATCGGTGAGATCAATTGTTTCAAGCGAGTACTGGGTCGGATCAAAAATAGAATTGCCTGCAACGTCGCATGTGTACTGTGGGCGATAGACGCTCGGGCCCGGCGCATACTCGCAGTTTTTGCCTGCCGAGCCCCCGAAGGCCGCACCGGGATTGCCGGCCGCGCCGCCAAAACGCGAGTGTGAGACGGCAACCTGGTACTTCAGAAAGGTGTGATTGAACGCCTGGTTCGCACCCAGGGCCAGGTCCGCGATCTGGAGATTGGGGCGGCGAACGCTCGTATGATAGGCATCCTTCTTGCCCGCCTTCAACTGATACGCAAACTTCTGTCCAAAATCTCTGAAGTTAGAGAACAGCCCGTGAACATAGAGATCGGAGTTCTCATTCAGCTTGTAGTCCACGCTGCCAGCCGTGCCGTAACGGGTGCGGTCATAGAGATATTGCTGCACATAAAGCTTGTCGAAAGTTGTGTTGCCGTTGCTGTCCAGATCCGGCGCGGGCTCCACGTCATCGATGCCACGATCGTTCAAATCATAGCTGTAGCCGACCATCACGCCGAACCGCTTGCCGGGGCCAAAACGCATGCCGGTCGACGAGTTGATAAGAAATACCGGTCGCTGGCCGTCAATCGGAGTGTTGCCGACGTTGCCTTCAAAGGAAAGCGTGGGCTGGCTCGATGTGGCTTGCTTGATGCGCAGGTCAACCGAACCTCCAATTGCATCCCCATCCTGGCTTGCCGAAAGCGTCTTGTTGATCGCAACCGCGCCAACCAAATCGGCAGGAATCGTATCGAGGTCCACCTGCCGAACTTGAGGGTCCGGCCCTGGAACAATCACGCCGTCGATGGTGGTGTTGCTCAGTCTCGGCTCCGTGCCCCTGATCTGCACATATTGCCCTTCCCCTTCGTTACGCTGGAGTGTCACACCGGGCATCCGGCCAACCGCGTCCGCGATATTTGCATTTGGCAGGCTTTCGATCTGCGCGTCTGTTTCGACATTCAGGATGTTCTCTGAAACGCGCTGCTCGTTGATGGAGGCAACGTCGCCCTCCGCGGTCGCGTTCACCACAATCTCCTGGCTTGTCGAGCCTATGGTTAGCGTTACATCGAGCTGCGTTGTCTTGCCGGCAGTGACCGTGACAGTACTGATAGAAGCTGCGAATCCAACAGAGGTTACTGTCACGGTATAGGTTCCAGGCTTCACATTGGGCAGCAGGTAGGTGCCAAGTGAATTGGACGCTGTGGTCGTCGCCGTTGGGTCCAGCACAACGCGCGCGCCTGGCACGACAGCACCGCCTGAATCCTTGACGGTGCCGCTCACGCTTCCATTGGCTTCCGCGATGGCTTTGTCGGCCGCAGTTTCGGCTTTCAAATTTAGTATGAACATGAATGCGATCAGAATCGACAGAATAGTGGTTTTGACTGACATAACTCTCCTTGAGCGGCGAGGCTCGATTGCGCGTATCACCGCCGCTTCGCTCGCTGTGACGTCGATATCCCTTAGCTTGTTCCGTCGCTGTGATGCGTTGTTTACGGAGTGATGAATAATTCCTAAGGTTGAATCGGGCAAGAGTTCCACGACGACGTGAGGAAACCGCCCGAATCGGCTTTTCGGAAATGAAATGTTAATGCCGCGTTAAGACAATGCGTAATCTCTCTAAGATTGAAGATTCGTCGTCTGAATTTGTAAGGTGATGTGCTGAAATCATCTCAGCAGGCAAAGCATGGTCGATGGGAAGCCGATGCGTGTTCTCGTAATTGAAGACGAAGTGCGCATGCTGGAGTTGTTGCAAAAGGGGCTCTACGAGTCCGGTTACACCGTGATGACCGCTTCCGATGGTGAGACTGGCCTGGCAACCGCTCTGGCGCATGAGTTTGACGCCATTCTGCTGGACATTGGCTTGCCGTGCCGCGACGGCCATTCGGTTGCCCAGGCGCTCCGGGAACGCAAACGCGCAACACCAATACTGATGGTGACAGCGCACGACGCCGAGGACGATATCATTCGTGGCCTCGATCTTGGCGCGGACGATTATATGACCAAGCCGTTCTCGTTTCCCGAGCTGATTGCGCGGCTCCAATCGATCACTCGTCCGCAGCGTGCAGAATCGACGATCAAGATAGAAGCAGCGGACCTAGTGGTCGATCCTGTGCGCCACCTGGTAACGCGTGGCGATGCCAGCGTCGAGTTGACGCGCACTGAATTCGCTCTGCTTGGCCGGCTGGTGCGCAGCGCCGGGAATTGCGTTTCACGTCAGTCTCTCACCGAATGCATCTGGGGCGCAGATCCGGAAGTGAGCCCTGGCGCTCTCGATGTTCTGGTCAGTGCGCTGCGCCGCAAGCTCGACGCGCCCTTCAAGCACAAGCTCATCCGCACTGTGCGCGGAGAAGGCTATGCGCTGAGAGTCCAGCCGGCCTCGGCAGGGAGAACAGATTGATGAGCACGCTTCCTATCCGAATTCGATTGTCGCTGTGGTACTTTGCCATGTTCGCATCGGCATCGGCGCTGTTGAGTATTACCAGCATGTGGATGCTTGGCCGCAGCGTGGATGCGACCGAGTATCACGAATTGCAGGAACGCGCGGAGGATGTGCAACTGGTGCTTCAGCATCAGGAGGCAACACAGAGCCTCGATACACTCCGAGACAGCTTTGCTGCCATCTACAACTTCAAAGACGATGGCAAATACCTGCAGGTGAGAGATGAGGACGGCAATTGGATCTTCCGCTCCAAGCGTATGATCCTGGAGAATCCGGACCTTCCCCAGCCGGATCGCATTCCACCCAACGGCGTCCAGGCAGAATTCCATCAGGGCACACGCTTTGTCAGGATTCTTGCGTATCCCATCACGGCGCAGGGTAAGCACTATTCCGTGCAAACCGGAATTGCGCTCAACAAGTCATTTGCCCTGCTCGTCGCGTTCCGCAACGGACTCCTGCTGCTGACGCCGGCGGTGATTCTGCTGGCCGCGCTGGGCGGCCACTTGATGAGCCGCAAGGCGCTGAAGCCGGTAGCCGATCTCGCGGCTCAGGCGCGCCTGATCAACGATCGCAATCTGGATTTGCGCCTGCCCGTGCCCGATACAGCGGATGAAATCTCCGATCTTTCGAGGACGCTCAACCAGATGCTCGAGCGCATTGACAAGGCATTCGCGAGTATTCGCGCCTTTACCGGAAATGCATCTCATGAATTGCGCACTCCGATCTCGCTGCTGCGCGCCGAAATCGATGTGGCGCTGTTCCGTCCCCGCGATGCCGAGGAATATCACGTTACCCTGATGCGTCTGAATGAGGAAGCGGTGCGCATGACCAACCTGGTTGAGAATCTGTTGTCGCTGGCGCGTGCCGACGGAGGCGCGGAGGCCATGAGCCTGACGTCGATTGAAGTGCGCACCCTCTTCCACAATGTTCATCGGACCTGGGCGCCGGCAATGCAGCGCGCTCTGCTCGACTTTCACGTCGAGGCTCTCAGCGACGGCCTGGTTTTGCTGGGTGATGCAAACGGTCTTATGCGACTATTGTCGATCCTGCTGGAGAACGCGGCAAAATTCACGCCGCCGGGTGGATCAGTCACATTGACCGCTGCTTATTCCGGCACGCGTGTGGTTCTTTCGGTTCGCGACACTGGCGTCGGTATTTCCGAAGAGGACTTGCCGCGCATCTTTGACCGCTTCTATCGCGCGGCACAAACCTTGAACGCGGCTTCGCGTGGCTCCGGCCTCGGCTTGGCGCTGGCGAAGTGGATTGCAGAACGTCATGGAACACAATTGACAGTTGAGAGCCGACCTGGACAGGGCAGTTGCTTCTTCTTCTCACTTGAGGGTCGCGCCCTTTCCCATTTACTCAAGAGCGCACCCAGTGTGACTATCGCAAATTAGGAAGCTGCCATGAAGGCGTCATGGATTCGCAAGTATCGAATCGAGGAATCGGTGCGCCTGGAGTGGGGGCAGGTGGAGTGGATTACCATCGCGATTAAGCCTCTCGCACCTGAGTCTTCCGATTGCTGCAGAGTATCGCAGGAATTGGTGCATGATCCATTTCCGCCCGCTTGGAAGTCTCGGGTTGAATCTCGGGGTGGAGAAAACTGCGGAACCTCTGTAAGGGCAACAATATATCTGACACACCATAATTCATTCCCGCAATCGGCATAGATAAAACTAGTTGCGTGGTAATGTGGTCGAAAGCGGGGACGGGACCCACTCGAAACCCTTCTTTTTTGAAAACCCATGCAATACTGTTCCCGCTATGATGAACAGCAGCGTTGCCAAGAGCGATTGGCCGGATCTTTGCCGGTTCCTTTGGGAGAGCGACCCCGGAACCGTGATTGCGGCCGCCCAAATAGGGTTTACGGTCGCACCCGATACCGAGCTGTCCGAGGTCGAAATTGCCCTGTTTGAGATTGCGAAGAAGCCCGGTTTCGTCCAGGAAGACGAGGTCCAACAACTACTGGACGCACATCCTGCAATTGCGCGCGAGATTGCGCTGCAAATAGCAAAGCAGAGAAAAGACTCGGGGGAAAAGCCGAATTGGTTGTCGCCATCCTGGCGAATCCTGAATCATGTGCTGGATAGGAGCCTGGAAGGCCGACACCCAACCGGCGCGTGACACTCCAGATCGGATGCGCATCCTAGACAGCAGTCAACACTTCAATCAGAGAGAAATAACGTTCATGGACCTAAAAGAATACGAGCAAGAGAAATTTGTGATAGCCGACATCATCCGTTCCGCACAGGCCGTCGACACAAAGGACGAAACCTTGCAGTCCGAATGTCGGGATCTTCTCACGCGCCTGGCTGAAGACCGGTTCAACCTCTTGGTTGTCGGGCGATTCAGCCGCGGCAAATCGACGCTGATGCCCGCCTGCTGCCTCCCTCATCTAGCTTTGGTTACCTCGTCTTTAGGCGCAGGAAAACCCGCCCGGAATCTGCTTCATGCACGATTACTGGAAAGGACGGCCGAGGATCTGCAGCGATACGCACTTCGGCACGATGCCCTGCGCCGATAGCTGACCAGTGAAGAGGAGCGCAGAGCGTCCCAATTGGCGCTGCTGCTGCTCGCGGGCCACCGAAGTGTGAACGCGCCATGGCAGGTTGAGTCTTTGCTTTGACTCTTTCACGGAGCAGGGGCGCCCCTGCAAGGGAGCTATGTTGGATTCCAAGATGCCGAACACCGCGCCACTATTCCGGCGGCACGAAATATGTCTTCACTGCCTTCATCAATGCTGCACGGTCAAGACGCGGCTCCCGCCCCTCATAGCGAGCCTTCCAGCATACCTGGTTCACAAGATCGCGCGGGAAGCAGGCGCGCAACTCCTGATTCAACGTGTCCTGGATGATGTGGATCAATTCGCCGAGAACTTCCTCGTCCACCTGGAGTCCGTGGTCGTCCGCCACACGACGGAAAATCCGGCGAAAGTGTTCTTCTGAGGCGGCGCCTATCTTGATTTTGGTCTGAATCCGCCTGAGAAAAGCCGGATCCAACAGCTTTGCGGGATCCATATTTGATGCGAACACAACCATTACTTCAAATGGAATCTCAATCTTTCTTCCTCCCATCAGGGTGAGAAACTCAATGCCGCGGTCGAGGGGAACAACCCACCGGTTCAACAGATCTTCGGGAGGAATTCTCTGCCGCCCGAAATCGTCGATGATCAGCACGCCGTTGTTGGCTTTCATCTGAGGCGGTCCGTCGTAATAGCTGGTGAGCGGATTGTATTGCAAATCGAGCATCTCAACGGTTAGTTCCCCGCCCACAGTCACCGTGGGCCGTTTGCACCGCGCCCACCGCCGGTCACAATCATCTGAATCAGCTTCCAGGTCGGGTCCGTGAATCGCCGGATCGTAGACCGTGATGATTTGGCCTCCGGCCTCGACTGCGTATGGTAACCAAACCTTGTCCTCTGAAAACACACGCGACAACGTTTCGGCGGCGGCCGTTTTGCCGACGCCAGGCGGGCCGTAGAGAAAGACTGCATTTCCGGAATTCAGCGCCGACCCAAAGTCCGAGAGCATTTCGTCGTCGAAAACCAGATGCGAGAATGCGCGTTTAACGTCGGCAGGGTGTACGTCGACGTTCCGCACCTTCTGTTTCTGAACCTGCGAGACATAGTTCGCCAAAGACACGGGCATCGCGCCCGAGTATTGATTTAGAGTCAGCAGTTCCAGCGCCCGCGTTCTACCTTGCGACGAGATGGCAATCTCCTGAATTGTGCCGGTCATCCCGGTGACCTCGCAGAGCAGCTTTGCCCGCAGCCGGATAAACAGTTGCTCCGCCGCATCGTAGCTGATACGGGCCTGGTCAGAAAGATCGAGAATTGAAAATGGGCCTTGCAGGTAGAGAATCTTGAGTGCAATGTCTTCGAGGACAGAGTCGCGAATGCCAAGATCTTCCAAATTGCGCGCTTTGCGCTCAGGGTTCGCAGGTTGCTCAGTTTCGTGTCCCCCGCGACTCTTGAAATTCATTTTCATCGGCCCTCTCCAGCTGCTTTGCGATAACCCGGTCACACCCCGAATGGTCCAACCCTTTTGAGTTCTAATCTCGCCGTCCCATGCGGTAATCGAGATAGAGGACGTGCACCTTGATCTGGTCTCCGGCATAGTAACGAGGGAAATGTGCCATCTTCAGCATGTGAACGATGATGCCGGGATTTCCGTTGCTCCATTCGACCAGTTGATGCAGCACATGATCGAGGTTTGAGGCCCAGAGTCCTGTCCGGCTTGCTTCCCTCCGTGCGAATTCAAGTGCGATGGGCGGAAGAAACTCCTTCAACTCCAACCGCTCGGATTTGCCTGCGCACATGGGTTGCAAGGTGCCGATGTCCTCCATGTGCGGTGTTCGAGCCACAAAAATGACCGGGGTTCGATCAAAGTAGTTCAGATCTTTGATGAGACCAGTCACCACTCGCGACGGACCAGCCACGTGATCAAGCACCAAGAGAAAGGGATGTTGGTCGAGCGCTCGCTTCACAATGCCCTTCAGAGAGCCGGTGCTTGAAGATGTGCAACTAGCCGGCAGATTAATTCCAGGCTCAACGAAGCGTCGGAGCTCTTCAATCAGTCGCAACAAGAGTTCTCGGGGAGACTGGACTTGGGCAGCGAAGAGGGCCAGCGGCTGCGTTTGAATAAAACTCCGCAGCAAACGTGTCTTGCCGACCGCCTCCGGGCCAAAAACGAGCATCGACTTCCGCCTCTGCGCCTGGGCCTGCAGTCGAGCTAGCTCCTCAGTACGCTCGACGACCGCGACGTATTGCTGAGGATCGATGGTGCCGTTAACAGCCAAAACGGCCATATTGGAGCCTCACCTGGAAGCGTATTTCTTGTTGGACCGTTTACACGAGTGCCGAAACATCCCGTTCTAATCGGTTGAGCTGTTCAATTCCCGACTGTACGGCCGGAGTTCCTTCTTCTTTGACTTTTCGCGCCCGGTCAAGTGCCTGTTCGGCAATGCGGCTGATTTCATGCAGCAGCTTGCGGATCTCGACTTCCAAGCGGTCCCGGCTTTCCTGAATGCGATTGAGAACATTGTTTTGTACGCGCGCGCTGTTAATCTCCAAGAGATGCTGCAGAAATTCACGAGCTTCGTTTGTGATTACTCTGCGTGCACCTACAAGCGGCAAAAGGACATCAGCGAGCCAGCGCAGCGGTGAGGGTGGTTGGGCGGTTCCGATGAAGTCCTCGAAAATGAACCTGGAACGTATGCGGAAGCCTTTCTCAGGATCGANNAGCTCCTCACCAAATTCTGTTTCGGATTCCATCCACGCGGTAGCGAAGAACTGCTTGTGCCTGTCACCGAAGAGGTCCGAAATACGGTGCAACTCCGCCATAAAGAGGTAATCCAGTTCGCGCATGGAGCGCTCAGCCTCGTTGATGGTTTCCTTCATGATCTCAATGCGCCGTTCGGATTCCTCGATGGGCCGCTGAAGCGCATCTCGGTCCTCACTGATGATAGCCAGCAATTGCTCGCTTAAGCGCTGGAGGCCCCGGTCGCAAGCCGCGCGAACTAGATTTCTGCCAGAGTCTTCAACGAGGTCATACAAGCTCGTCAGCAGTTTTCCCCAATCCCGCAACGGACTGCCGCTTTCCATCCGCTCGGCGGCACTCACCTCAAAGACCTCGCCCATCGGGCGATGCAGCCGCTTTTCAAGAATCTCGCGCGTGAACTTAGCCGCTGCCGCACGCTCCGGATCGGTGGTGCGGTCGGCTTTGTTGATAACCAGGATTAAATCTTGAACTTGCTTGCCAACTTCTTCCACCAGCGCCAACTCCTCGCCCGCAATTGGTGGATCGGCTCCGACTACAACCAGTGCTGCATCAATGTGAGGAATGAACGCCTGCGTGGTTGCCGTATTGCCGGTGAAGACCGAGCCCAAGCCCGGCGTATCCACAAANNGGTCACGTATTCCTTCAAGTCGGTCATCGCAACGTCCCGCCAGGCCCCGTCTCGCATGCGAACGCGCGCGTGAGGTTCGTCGCCAAACCGAATCACGGTAGGCACCGCCGTGACCGGAACAAACCCGGTTGGAACAACTTCGTGGCCGACCAATGCATTAAGGAGGGTGGATTTGCCTCGCTTGAACTGACCGACACAGGCTACATAGAAACGTCCTTCGGAAACCCGCGCTGCGAGTTCACGTGCTTCCTCGGCGACAGGTTCAGCGCCAAGTTCCTGAGCCAGTCTGCCGAGTCGCAACAGACGGGACGCGCCGTCCATCGATGCGGGTGCCTCGGTCGAAGGACTGTTGTAATCCTGCACCGTCGAGCTGCTCGTGATTCCCTGCATCGCGGAGTGAGCCATCATATCCATATGGGTCCTGTTAGACCTTCGCCGGTTCGCCAGTTGAAGTCCGCGAGTATCGAATGACCTCGACTCGAGACATCGCGATAAGACCTTCCTCAACCATGACGTCGAGATGGGGAATCAGCTTCTCAATCTGTTCCTCACGGTCGATGATAGTCAGCATGATTGGCGCGTCCTTGGAGAATGTCCAATGGCTGGCATGGTGAATTCTGGTGCTTGCCCCATATCCTTCGATCCCACGATAAACGGTGGCGCCGGCTATCCCCAGTTCCATGCATTTCGCGACAATCGCTTCATGCAGAGGCTTGCCGTGCCATTTGTCGCACTCGCCGAAATGAATGCGTAACATTCGCGCTTGGAATTGGTCTTTCATTTTGAGCCTCCGCTCATATAGAAGCGTTCCCCGGCACCGACTCAGTCAGATCAACGTCCAGTGCACGGTAGGAGTACTTGATGATGTCCACGTCTGAAAGCACGACCAGACCCTCTTCCACCATCTGGTCCACAAGCGGAAGAAAAGATCTTAGCTTCTCCTCCGTATCGACGGCCGAGAGCATGATCGAGCAATCGTGAGACCGGTGCAGGGCTTTGTCCTTGTGAATCCGCCGATGCGCGCCGTAGCCGAGGATGCCACGGTAGACTGTGACGCCGGCAATGTCGTTGGCCCGCATGGCTTCAACGAGTGCGTTGTAAAGAGGCTTGTCTTTCCAGCGATCTGCCTCGCCGATGTAGATCCGCATCATTTTTGCCTTGCCCTCAATCTTGAGGTGCGCGGGGAGGACTTGCTTTTTTGGCTTTGAAACCTGTGCGGGTTTTGCCACAGTGGTCTCCTGAATCTCGATCATCCCCGTTCCGGCCAGTTCCTCCAGCTTCCCAAGGAGCTCGTTGACCTTTTCACGAGATTCAACAAATTCAATCTTCAGCGGGAGGTTGTCTGAGATTTCGACAATACTGGCGGAATGCATGTGATGATCCGCTCCAAATCCGGCGACTCCTTTCAGAACGGTTGCGCCGGAGACGCCCCGGTAGAAAAGGAAGTCGAGAATGCTCGAATACGTAGGGATCCCATGGTGCTTTGATCCCTCACTCAAATAGATGGAAACCTTCACGGCCCTTCCGGCACTCAACATACGTCCTCCTCAGGAATGTAATCCGCGCTGTGAGACAAGAAACTCGGCCGCGCGTCCGAGCGAGCCCCATCCCGGTCTTTCCGCTTCCGGTTTATCACGTAAACTTTGCAGTTCTTGTGTCAACTGCCGGCGACAGATGTCGATAATCGCATCGATGCGGGCGGCGACCACGGGCTGGACTTGACGCCGCAGTTTTATCCCGTGCGGAATACACAATACCGGAGCCCCTCGCAGCCAATCGGTCACATCTGTTCGATAGATGCAACTGACGAATTCGCGAATTCGGCTGGCTTCCTCCGCAGATACTTCCTTGCAAATGTCACAGTCGGCGGCATCGCTGGAGATTGGCGCCGGCTCCTCTACGAGATGGATGAATACCTCAGC
>PMWR01000098.1 GCA_003166055.1 Acidobacteriaceae bacterium | reverse complement strand
GCGGAGAGATGGATGAAGTGGTAGTGGCCGCCGGCCCATGCGGCGAGATAGCCGAGCACGAGACCGAGCGCGGTGCCGATCAGGCTGATGAGAAAGCCCTGGAGCAGGAAGATGCGGCGCACCTGGCCCGGTTCGACGCCGAAGCTCATCATCACCGCGATATCACGCGTCTTTTCCATCACCATCATGGTGAGCGCGATGAGGATGTTGAGCGCGGCCACGATGACGATGAGCGTGATGACGATGAAGGTGACGACCTGTTCTTCTTTGAGGGCGCGGAAGAGTTCGCGATTCTGCTCCATCCAGTTGGTGGTCATGAAGCCCGGGCCGGCGGCGCGCTCGAGGTCGCGGCCAATCTCCGGGGCGCGGTCGAGGTTGTCGACTTTGAAGCTGATCACGGACAAGAGGTCGGGCTCGTCGAAGAGGGTTTGCGCATCGGCGAGCCGCATGAAGCCCATCTGCGTGTCGTATTGGTAGAAGCCGGTGTGGAAGACGCCCACGAGGCGATAGCGCACCACCTTGGGATAGATGCCGACAGGGGTCATCTCACCTTGAGGACTGATGACGGTGACCGACTCTCCGACCGATGCGCCAATGGTCTCCGCGAGGTCCTTGCCCAGAATGATGGGTGGCAATTCACCGTTGGCGGCTGAGGCCGGAGCGGGCTGCGGGTCGAGAGCATGCACCGCGCCGGGCGTGGCCGTGGTGAGCAGGTCGCTCACGGTCTTTTCGTCACCCGGCACGATGCCTTCAACCATTGCGCCGCCGTCGCGTGCACCGCGGGACACCAGCACCTGTTCATAGAGGCCTGGGGCGGCGCCGGTTACGTGCGGCATGGTGCGCAGGCGGTTGAACAAGGGCTGCCAGTTGCGAATGCCGTCGCCTTTGATGCGCATGAGCTGGACGTGTGCGCTGTTGCCGAGCAGACGGTCCTGGAGGTCGCGGCGCATGCCGTTGGTGATGGCCAGGGCGATGATGAGTGCGGCTACACCCGCTGCCACTCCAGCAACGGAGATGGCGGTGACCACGCCCACGACGGCTTGGCGCCGCTTGGCCCTGAGATACCGCGCCGCCAGGAAGAGCTCAAATCGCATTTAATTTGCCTTGCCTGCGGGGGCCGAGTCAGGAGGAGCCTGCAACTGAGGCGGGACCGTGAACACTGTCTTGGCCAGGCCCACGTTGTCGTGCCGGTCGTANNAGCATCTCCGGCGGACGGCACGGGATGCCTCCGCATTCGATGCGGGCGACAGAATTGAGATTGCTGACCACTGGTGGCGTGGTGTCGATCTCAAACCGTTCACTCTCTTTGGCGCCGGTGAGCGCGTCGCCGGGGGTATGCGAGGGAGCGTCGGAGGCGACCACTTTGAGCTGGTAGCCGCCATCGGGGATTAGGGTCGCGTCGAAGGTGTAGACCTTGTCGGTGAGGTTGTCTTTGAGCAGGCGCCATACTTTTTCGCCGTCGCCACGCAGGTAAAGGGAATAGATCAGGTCGTCGCCGTCGTCGTCATGGGCGGCCCAGCGCACGGTGATGGCGGTGCGGTCTTTCGTTGCCTGCAATGGCGAACTGGCGCTGCTGTCAGAGCTTGCCCCGCTGCTCTGTGAAGATGAAGCGAATGAAATCTGGACCGTCTGTTGCTGTCCTGATTGCTGATTCTGCGTGCTGACGCGGGCGCCCGGCACCACGATCAGGTCATCCACCACGGGAGCGGAGTTGACGGGCAGATAATTTACGCCCACGCTGCCCACCGATGCACCGGCGCTGAGCACGGCCTTCCACTGAAGGAAGCGCCCGGCGGGCGAAGCCACTGCGCCATCCTTCAACGGCAGCCAATCGGACCAGCCGCGCACCGGCTGCTCCACGTTCCCGGTGCGGGTGAAGAGCTCGTAGCCCGTCGAGCCGGGTTGAACCTCGACGCGGCCAAAGCGCGCCAAGGCTCCCGCATCGAGCACATCGCTCGCGTACTCATGCTTGTCGGCGGCCGCGCCCAAACGAAAGAGCTTGCCGGTGTTTCCTGAGCCGATGAGCAGGCCATTTTCCGTCGCCGCGAAGCTCAACCCCTGCTGCGCGTCGAGGTGGGCCACATCGGCGTAGCTGCCGTCGTCGGCGATCTTGAAAACGCGTCCACGGTTGCCGGTGAGCGCGAGCAACCCGTCGGGGCGCGCGGCCAGAGCGTAGACGATTTCGTCTTTGCCGGCCCACAAACGGCGCGGCGCCTGCGGTGCGGCTTCCGGGTTAACTGAGATCGCGTAGATCTCGGTTCCGTCGGGGAGCGCGGTGCTGGTGTTGGCGGCCTGCAAGGACTGCGGCTGCACGATGGTGATGGTCACGGTTCCCACGCCCTGCACTGGCAGCGGGGGCAGGGGATTGTGGCTCTTGTCTCCCACGTTGGCGGCGTAGATGGTCCCACTCGCAGACACCGCAATTGCCGTGATCTCGCGGCGCGGAGCTTCAAAGAGCACATAGCCTTTGCCTTCGGGACTGATGCGGTAGACCAGCCCCGATCCATCGGAGCCGGCGATCAGGTTGCCTTTCGCGTCCCATGCCAGGCAGCGGATGTGCTCCTCATCGCTCTTGAAAAACAGCTCCGGAGCTGCTCCTGGCTTGGTTACGTTCACACGATAGACCGCTGCCGGACCGCCGGCGGCAATGTAGAGCCGGCCCTGCGCGTCAAAGGTCATGTCCCAGATGTAGGGCGCGGGTGCGTCGGCTTTGTCGTCGGTGGACTTGCCGTCGGCTGCTTTCAGGGAAGATTTCTCGCTTGGCGCGAGTCTGGTGATTTCGAAGACCACGGTGGCGGTCGAGTCGTCCTGTTTGGTGGTTGAAGCGGGGTTAAGTCGGTAGACCTTGCCGCTGGGCAGGGTGGCTACGTAGAGCGCGCCATCCGGGCCGATCCGCACCGATTGCACGCTCAGGTCTTTGGTCTCGAAGAGCGTGAACGGCTTGCCGTCCGCGCCGACGCGCAGCACCGCGCCGGGAGCGCCTGTGCCCAGGTAGGCTGTGCCGCTCTTGTCCACGGCTACGGACCAGACAAAGGTCGAGGGCGTGGTGAGCAGGGCGGTGAGGCTGGGCGCCACGCGCAGATGGCCGTCGCTCGAGAGCGCAACTCCCTGCGGAGTGCCCTTCTCGAAGTCCTCAATGCGCGACTGGGTCCAGAGATGGGTGCCCTGCGCGTGGGCCGCGGTTGCGAGGGTGAGGACGGCCAGCGCGAGAAAAACCGATGCGGCGGGGATGCGGCGAAGAATGCGGGTTGAGACAAACATGCTGCCGTTGAGTCTACTAAAGTTGGCCACCTGCGGTGGGGCAGACACTCGCGGGAGGCTCGCACTGACTTCAGCAGTCTCTCCGGTCCCCAAGTGCGAGCGACCGGGGGCACCC
>PMWR01000176.1 GCA_003166055.1 Acidobacteriaceae bacterium | reverse complement strand
GTCAATTTCGCCTGCGCTGTTATCGCGCGCAACGGCGCAATGACCCGTAATTTCGATACCTGCTTTGAGATGTATGACGGCGATGCAGTGGCCGCTGCCGTGGTCCGGCGAGCAATGGCTAGCCCGACTGGCCGTTTGGCACGAAACGTCATTCCCCGCTACCTTGGGCCTCGCGCGATTGAGAGCTACGAAGCCACCAAACACATGAGCCGCAAGGAGTTGGAGCAGTACGCTGCGCGCTTACGGGAAGCCGCGATCCGTGAACGGGATGCCTGGTGGGCTGCCGAGCGCGCTGCCGGCAGGTTGGCGCCTTTAACCAATGAACAGGCCTGCACGAACGTGGCCGCCTAAGGAATNNCAAATCGAGGCTCTGCGCGGCGAGATGGTGCCATGTCCCCAGGCCACGCCGGTGAGGTTTCAACACAACGGCCAAACCCTCTTTCTGCTGTCGGGCAACTTGCAGCCCAAAGGCATCAATGTCATCCACCAGAACTTCTACTGGAACTTCACCAGAGCGACGGCAAAGAAGATCGCCGCCGCTCTGAATGTCAAAGCAATCTTCTCCGAATAAGGAGTTGCGCAATGGAAAACACAGCAGTCCATGCCGAACGCCGCAGATTCTTGAGTGAGGAGTTGCTGCCCGCGAAGGAAGAGAATCTATACGAGAACGGATATGTCCTCCCGGATCAGCCGGAGCGGTACTTCGCCATTGAGAGATCGAGCGGCGATATTGTCTGGGCTTACGGAGCCGAGACTTTCGAGTCTCTTGCTGCAGCCATCGACGNNGCGAAAAAGACCGTCGCATTCTTCCGCTCAAACCAGCGGATTGAAGTTGGGGTAACGCCCCAGATACCTATCCAAGAGACGTCCGACCCCTGGCAGGAAGACCCCGCACACCCGATGTCCGACTGGCAGGCAGAAGTTGCCAATAGAGAGACGGTCTGCGGCTACCAGAATTGGGTACTTGCCAAGTACGAAGAAGAGCGACCGTGTGGCGGCACCGAGTAACTTTGCCAAACTGCAAGGTTATGCTTCACACCGCAAAATGTGAAATAAAGCATAATTTGGCCGGGAATAAAGCAAATCTTGGCCGCGCCAGAGGGATGCGCTGGTGGTAATCGGCTGGCGAGCTACCGGAATTCCACCTTGGCTGAGATGGAACGAGTCTCGCTGAGTGCCTCGGCCTGTTAACCGGCCATTCGAGAATCCATTTGTCCGATATGGCGACTTTCCGTCAGAGTGGATTGCCGGATCAGAGCTGTTCTCCAATTTCCAGCCCACTGTACCGATCAGAACAGCGGCTAGATCTGTGGTTTGTCTTGTTGTCGTCTCAGCAGGAGGAACAGGCAAGTTCCTCAATGATCGTCGGCATCGGCGCTCCACCGAGAGCGGAAACCTTCTGGCCTTTGAAGATCAGCCGAAGCCCGTCGGCGATGTTGTCGCCATGCGACAGTCAGGCAGAAGATTTATAAATAAGTGATCGCTTGCCGAGGATCGGTGCCTTTGACTATGCAGGACAGTTTTTTCTCATAGACCGACCACGATGGTGGCAGCGCCGTCGCCGGTAGCGAGTTCGGGTTTCGATAAATGATGAACTCATACTCGATGCCCCGCGACGGTGCTTTCGAGAAGGAATTGAAGATTCCAAGACCACCGATGTTCTCAAAGCGATTCGTCGTGAAATACCCATCCTCCACGTAAAACCTCTTCTCTCCGAAAAGTGCGGCCTCGACCTGAAACAGAGTGTCCCCCAATGAAACGCGCAGATCATCGGCCATGATTAGAAGGTTCGGACAGCTCGTCAGAAACTTCGGATAGCAATTGTTGGCTTTAATGCATTCGTGGACGGCTTCCCAGTTTCCTATCGCTCCGCCCTTCCAGACTTCGTACTTGTTTGATTGCGCCAGTCCCGCAGCGATCTGTTCCGGGGTCAACTCGCTTTCCCACCCGCGGCTCTTTACTTCGACGAACACTTGCGGCTCATTTTTCCAACTCAGCTTGAACTCTCCTGTTTTACCGTTCGCTCCCGCAGGGTCCCATTCAGGAATGCCAAACCCGAGGCTCCTGAAAAGGTATGCCAGCCGCAATTCGTTCAGGGCCTTATCGCGTTGCCGATCGCGAGCTTCGAAGTTCGGAATGAAGCGGCCCAGATAACCATTCTGCTCAGCGAAATGCAGCAACGCATCCAGCTCCCGCACGTACGCGGGAGGGCCGGGATAACCGCCGGTCCACGAGTCAGTATTGATGAGCTTCTTCGCAACAGGCCCTAGGCGCATAGCGCCAGCGCTTTTCACCACATCTCTACCTCACCCTTCATCAATATAATCAGTAATCAATAAAAATGACTCGGAGACAGCATGCCCGGCCTTGTAGTTCCTCTGGCAAATTTTGAAACGGAGTTGGCGCAAATTGACCTGGGTGATGGGTGGGAACTACGCCCCTTGGGTCACAGCGATCTGACCTACATTGGGAGCAATTTCCTTATAGCCCAACATTTCACGCCACAACATCACAAAGATATGACGTATGCGCTTGCCCAGAAATGTGGGCCGGATGAGAAACCTTCGTCCCTAGATCCAAGGCCGGGCATCGATATCCTTCGCGCTATGAAATTGCTCCATGCCGGCGATATGTCCACTCCCCTCTATTTCCACTACGACGTCGAGGGTCGATCAGTGATCGGGGGGCTGTTGCCCGCAAAACGACTGGGCGCGCCGTATAAGCTGCTCTCTTCAGACCTTGTGAACCTTCGAAAGCTTATCGTCGCAGTCAGAGGCGTTAGAACGAGGGGCGATCAACATATAGAGCATGCATTGTCGAGGTTCGACGATGCATGCTCGCGGCAGATGATGGAAGACCAGATTGTCGATTGCTTCACCGCTCTGGAGAGCTGCCTAACGCCGGATACGACATCAGAGATAGGGTTTAGATTGGCGCTGCGAGTCGCAGCGCTGCTCGTTGGGTCCAGAAAGGCTGTCTACGTTCGCGAACTCATGAAGGTAGGCTATGACGTGCGAAGCACAATTGTTCATGGCGGTGCGCAATTCCACAAGCTCTTTTCGGACAAGAAGTTCATTAAGAAGCTTAGGCCAATCAAGGTCGCGATGGGCCTCGATCCCGATCTTCCTTGCATAACATCTATATCGTTTTCAGGCGATATCGTGAACTGTACAAGGGACGCGTTGCGAGTCGTCGTTCTTGCTCTGGCGGCAAACTATCCGAACTGCGATGATCTGGTTGCAGATCTCGATCGCCGGTTAGCTGATGCCCTGGAAACAAGCGGGAGTATTCTGCCACTGTGAATCGTATATAACAAGCAAGCGGACTCGCTTGAGCGGATGCCCTTCGACCTCGGCGAGCGCGTAATCGCCAATGCGTGTTTCGAGCAAGCGCAGGGCTGGAGACGTGCTTTGGCCTGTTAACCGGCCAAAGAGNNAACATTGGCCGGTTATCTCCCTGAAATCGACAATTGAGAGTGGATGCGCCGGTTCTGCACATTTATCGCCAAGGAATTGGCCCATCGATACCAGGCCGATCCTCATTCGGCGCACGCTTTCAAAGGCTCGGTCATGGGCCAAGCTGTGACGCTGAGATTTCTCTCATTCGTTCAATACACCCAGCGAGAATGAAGCATAGACAACCGGGTGAGTGGTTCCGCAAGGGCGGTTTCCGCCCGGACTCTGATTGAGGGCGGCGAGTATATTGCTGACTACGCACTCGCTCTTTTCTTGAATGGCCATTATCGCGATGGGCCGCGTCTTAATCAGGAGTATTCACCCCTCTTGGCTCACACCGTGATCAAACCAGTCGACGCGAATGCCCCCGGTCGCGTCCTCGCGTCCACCTCCTTTAGCAGCCGAGTCAGCGCTCGTATATTGGAATCCCTTTACGCGCTGGCTTCTCAGCTAGCTCGATCTAAATCCTTATCCAGTTAGAGCGATCTTCGGTAAGGCTTATCGTAGACTATTCTCAAGGTAGAGTTGTGGGTACGCCGATAGTCTTGAATTCGCGCAAAGTCGGACTGGTGCTTGCGGGTGGCGGAGCTAAAGGCGCTTATCATATCGGAGCTTGGCAAGCCTTCGCTGAAGCTGGCATTCGCTTTTCAGCATTCTCCGGGACTTCAATTGGCGCCCTCAATGCCGCCATCTTATCGACAACCGGACAAGATGCAGCGCAAGGTTTTTGGGAGCAATTGTCTACCCGGAGCACGATCCAGTTCAGCAAATGGGCCCTTCCAGCTTTAGTTGTGGCGTTGATGGGCCACATCCAGAACAGCACAGGATCATATTACCGAAGGCCCATTCGCTATTCATTGTGGCTCATATGCCGTGACGTGATTCTCTGCTCAATAGTGATCTTTGGAGTACTCTCGACAGGAAATCATCGCAGCCTCATTGGAACGACCTTGATAGCGCTATTTGTGATTTCAGTGTTCTGCGGAAGATATTTGTTCGACTATCTCAACCTGCCCGTGGCCAAGAACGCCGTTTTGGATGAATTGGTGAGTCGGGCGCCGGTAGATTGGAGCCGGCTCGTCAACTCAGAGCGCCCGTTCTTTGCTACTGCCGTGACGGAACGATTTGTCCATGATCCACTAGCAATCAAGTTCCTCGACAAATTTAGGGAGACCGCTCCCTTTCCGCCGAAAGAAAAACGTAGACTCTTTAGGCGGGTCGTCGCGAGTCTCGAGCTGCCCTTGGAGCTTGTTTCACACTATGTTCGATTGAATGGCAAGACGCCAAACGCCGCTCAAACGGTCATTACGGCGAGCATGGCGCTTCCATTTGGTCTCTTTCGGCGGGTACGATTCCGGAGGCGCAGATTTATCGACGGCGGCCTCGTCGATAACGTACCGATATTTCCGCTGCTCGATCTCGGATTGAGCGCAATTATTGTCGTGCATTGCAACCCGCGGCCGTTCAGTCTTGGATCTGAGAAATGGAAGATCGAGGAAATGGATCTTGCCGGGCTGGAATCAAGGCTGTTGCGCATCCAATTGCAGCAGGATGGTTTGAAATCGACCCGGGACGCTGTTCCGGAACGTTCCACCGTTCGGGAGCGACTCCGTGGGTGCGAGATTCTCGAAATCTACCCATCCAGAAGCTTAGGTCTCCCAATACTCGGAACGCTGTTCTTCTCTAAAGAGAAATCCGAAAGACTTTTCCTCCGCGGATACCTGGACACGAAGGCTGAACTGGAGCGAAGAGGCTACGCAATCGGAGGAGGATTTTCTTGAAGGCCTGTTGCATAGTTGCGTGGAAGCCGAATTCCCAACTGCCTCGTACGGGGCCTCTCGCCGGACGCACCTTTCAAGAATCTGGCCGTCTTCTTCCAAAGACTAATGCCTAAGAGGCGCAGAGTTCTCCAGTCCTCTAAGGAGCACGATTGAGAGGCGAGTGAATGCTACGGAGCTTGTCCTGGTCTCAATGAGCGCATTATCGCCAAGTCACTCAGCGAGAC
>PMWR01000257.1 GCA_003166055.1 Acidobacteriaceae bacterium | reverse complement strand
GGCGTGAATGCCGGGTTGCGGCGGCAGAATTCAAGCAGGCCGCGAAGGGCCAAGGCATCGAATCTCCCGGTTTTGACCTCCAGAGCCCACTTCCCCCAGCTCCCATCCAAAACAGCATCGACCTCCAGCGGCTCCTCGCGCCAGTACATCACCTGTTGGCCCTGGTTGATCGCGAAGGCCAGACAAGCATTTTCCACCCAAAAGCCGAAGCGCCCAGGGTCGCGAACTGGATCGGGTGCGCCTTCGGGATGCATAGCCGATAGAAGGGCGTTGTTCAGGGTCACGAGCTTTGGCGGAGAGGCGCGGCGTCTGAGAACCTGCGTTGAGTACTTCTCCAGCGGCGCAACAAGATAGGCGTCCTCGAGCAGTGCCAGATAGTTTGCGACCGTTTCGAGAGCGCCGCTGTCCTGGAGCTGCCCCTGCAGTTTTTGCAGGGAGACGATCTGGGCAGGCGAACCCACAGCAATGGCGAATACCTGGCGGAGCAGCGCGGGGCGTCGCACAGCTCCCTGCGCCAACACGTCGCGGCCAATTGCCGGCTCGATAATGGCGTCGCGCACATAGGAGCGCCATCGTGCGGGGTCAGTCTCGAATTCGTGAGCACCGGGATAGGAACCGAAGCGAACCAGATTGCGGGCGGCCTCCTCGGGTGAAATATTAAACGCGGTCGCCAGCGAGATGGCTGGCCAATGAGTCAGGGTGAGCCGTTCGAACCGTCCGGCCAGACTCTCCCGGGATCCTGTGGCAACGCGAAGGGCCGAGGAGCCGGTAGCCACTACATGGATGGGAATATGGCGCCGCCGGGTGCGATCCCAGTGGCTTTTAAGCCGTCCTGCCCAATCGGACAGATGGTGCACTTCGTCTAAGAGCAAGGCGGCAGTCCCCTGCTGGGCCCGTGCTTCCGCTTCTGCCCAGCGACGCTCCCAGAACCCCGGAAGAGATGCGTCCGGCTCATCGCCGGCAGCGTAGACAGCTCGATCGCCAAACTTTGCTGCTATTTCCAGAAGGAGCGTGGTCTTTCCCACTTGCCGCGGCCCAGTCAGAAGCTGGATGCGGGCGGGCGCGGCTTCACTAAGACGGCCAAGGAGTACCTCGCGGCAACGGTCATAGGCGTTCAGGATCTCAGCCATAGTCTAATAATTATTCGACTATATTCGATAAACTGTCAATGCATGCGTAGCCGTGGCAGGATTTCGGGTATAGCGGCGCATCTCAGCGTAATCGAGAACGAGCAGGCGTATTTACGACCTCAGGAGGCAAATCCTGAGGCTCAAGTCGGTTCTTCGCGGAGCAACATCACTACCATGACCTGCGATAACGCATATCGCGGCGATATCGCAGATTGCCCCCGTCTTATACCCCTACTTGGTCGAGGAGTTGCTTTAGGGCGTCGTGATAGGTCAACTTGAGCCGATCCGCGTACAGCACAAAGCGGCTGTATTGGCTTTCAGGAAGCCTGATGGCTAAATGCCGGGTCGGTTCGGCGACAGCAATGCGCCGGCGCCGTGGACGATTGACAGTCTGCTCTCGGCTCACAAAGCCATGGGCGGTTGCCGCCGCATCGACCTCGCGGAGTGGCAGCGCTGCCGGCCTCGATGCGGAAGGGAATGCTGTAAGACGCTGAGTCAAAGTGGCTTGAGGGTCCGGCTGGGGCGTACCCTGGTCGTCTGATGGGAGTCCGAATTTACCGCTCACGGTGCACCTCCGCAGGGGTGGTTGGCTGGAGTTCTTCAACAAGTTCTGTGGCGAAGTCGTGGATGTTTTGGTAGGCCGCATCCAGGTTGCCCACCTTAATCGCTCTGTCCTTTAGTTCGGTCAGGGTCAGCCTCTCCACGAAGACCGCCTTGTACGCAAGCCTGTCGGCGATCGTTGTGCGAAAGCGAGGGATGTTTGCAGCCGTAATTTCTGCCTCAAGCTGCCTCTGAACCGACGAAACGGGAGCACCTGGGGCAGGTGTCCGGGTCAGGAGTACCTTGTAGGGAATTCGCCGGTTAGCGTCATAGCGCTGAACCACTTTCTCCTCGTCGCGGATAGTACGGATTGCTTTCCCGGCCTGCCTGACGTCCACAGCACTGGCCTGCAGCGGGACAATAACAAAATCGGAGAGCGCGATCGCACGTGACACCAGGAGGCTTGCCGTACCCTCGAGATCGATGATGACGAATTGGTGATCTAGGCGCTCTACATGCTCCATCAGGTTAGACTCCTTGATTCCGCCTATTACCTCCAGGGTTGACGCCGTGTTGCCATTCTCCTTCCAGTCGAGGATGGGTTGATTCGGGTCCGCATCGAGTACGCAGACCTTTGCTCCGCGTTCAGCAAGGTAGGTGGCGAGAAGAAGCGCTGTCGTGGACTTACCGGCGCCTCCCTTTGGGTTGCTCATCGCGATGATCGGCATTATCTCTCTCTTCCTTTTCAGGGCTCGTTCGCTGCGTTCTTGTTTGTTGCAACGATATCGCATATATGTTTCTGCGATATCGTTGCCTGCACTCTACACGTAACGATATCGCTGCGCTATGCATATCCCAATGTCTTCACAATACTTAGCGGAACGCTGGACTGCATTATCGCAGCAACATCTTTGCGACATGGCTATATTATCATATCGCTCTTTGCATGCAATATATACCGCAGCGATATTGTTTACTGCATAGATGCATGCTCTTCCCATGCTCTTTTGTCGCCTCTTGCTCTTTTCCTTGTCGCATCTGTATCGCATACCTTGCCGCTGCAATAATGCTTTGAATATTGCACCGATATTGTTTGTCGCTCCAACCTGCCGGCGCTTTAGTCAAGGTCATTTCGGCATTCTGGTCAGCTCGAATCGGAAGAAGCTGGCCAGGATTCATGTATGGGCGGCTGAAACCTAACTGTTGAAGTCGGATGCGGCCCAGGGGCGTATTCCAAGTGGAACCCCGGCCACAGATGAAGTGAATGGACAAAGGCCAAGCCGCAGTTGAAGACCTGGCACACTTTGTCGACAGCCGCTGCTGGCAGTCTTTTCACCCAGGAGCCGCAGGCCTTCAGCATGGAATCAAAGGCCATGGCGCCAAGGGGACCTCGCGACCTCCGGAGATATCTTGCACCTCTTCTGGCTCGTTTACGGAACAGGGATTCGATCGCGGCTGTCATGAAACCACAACTCGCCGCACCACACTTCATACGGAAATCCAGCTTGACCTGGCCCGTAAACATGGCAGTTCGGCAGCCGACCGCGGCCGTCCCCCCGCAAAGGCCAGTACAGCGTTTGAATTGGACAACTGCCGCGGCCGGGATCACCAAGTACAAACTGCGAAGCCCTTAGCCTAGGGGAGGGTACCGTGAAGAAACGGGCCTGCCTCTAGGCTACGAGTTGCCTACATCTCGACATCCATCCTTGGCACCAATGCGTGGAACCATTTGAGTTAACAGGGAAGGGAAGCCGAAATGATCGGCACCCATCAACAGAGACCCCATTCCGTCCCGTATAGTGCGAATCTCCCCTAATCTCCCGTACCTCAGTGGCAGACTCCGCTCGAACTGGCTGATTATCCGTCACTTAAGATCACCACTGCCATCCAAGCACGGTATCTATGTCTGCCAGCAAACCAGAAACCCGTACTTGAGTGGCAGCTTTTCCCTATCTCTCTCTCTTAATGACACTTAAACCTCTGACTGCCACACAGGTACGGTAAAAACCCCAGCCGCCAACGAATTACTCCCGTACTCCGTTGGCAGGAATGGAACTAACATGTTGATTATGCGTTCGTTATGGATAACTCCGCCTCTCTCCATTTTCTTCCTAAACCCCAATAAAGGCTCCGCCCCGTACCTCATTGGCAAACCAGCGCCTAAACATTTCATTATCAGCAACATCAAGACCTAACCATTACCCACCGGCACCACCGCACTCGTACCCAGCTATTCCCGTACCCCGTTGGCAGTCGCTTACCTATCTAGCACATTCTACGCCACATCCAACTAATACTCTCGCTGCCACCTGTCGTCCACCATCCAGCACGCCTCTGCCAAAACGGCCTCAACTACTGCTCTCCTGGACATTACCCCTCGAACCCAACCTGTGCTAGCCCCCTGTAGACCAGATCTGCCCCGTCACAATCTACGATTTGCACACCTTCCACATCGTTGACATCCCTCCTCGCCCTCTTCTATACTCGCGCCGCGTCCTTCCGGAGGATGAACGCCCGGGTCCCGATTGGGCCCTTTACTCCCAATCGCAAAAAAACTCCCGCCGCCAAGGACCATGCCCCTATCTTCCCCATTTTGTGCACCTTACCTACGGCCATCCGCTGCACATGCGAAACACCCAACCGTGCGCCGCAACTACACTCATCAACCTGGAACCAGCACATTATCGGCAGATCCCCCGTACTTGCTTGGCAAATTGCCCGTACTTCGTTGCCGGATTCTCCGTACCTCGTTGGCAGCAGTCCCGTAGTTGCTTGGTACTGTCTCCGTACCCGCTTGGAAGCAACCCCGTACCTGCTTGGCAAATACCCCGTACCTCGCTGGCACGAAATTGCCTTTATCTATCCTGTTATTAGGCGGTTGCAAAAAACCAATGTGCTTTAGTTTTGTTTTAGCTTGTTCTTAGATTTAATATCCAGCATCATCAGCACGAGGCTAGGAAATGTCGCGCAAGCAGCTCCCGTCAACCACATCACAATTCGATCTCATCCCGTTTGCTGATGTTGATCTCATTCGATTCGAGAAGAATCTCTTGCAAATTGGTTTCTTCGCAGCTCAAGACGAGCGCAAGGGCGACCCTCCGTTTATTCGTCGAATTGAAAACACCGTCAACCGCGATGGCCAGCGCATCAGCGTGGTGATTGAATTCCGAGCAACCATTGGACTCCCGTCCACCGCCGACAGGGACAAGTTCATGGCCTTCCTGAAGATTGCGGCTGAACAACGCGCGCGTTACGGTCGAATCTCAAACACTATTCGGTTCACAGGCTATCGACTCCT
>PMWR01000638.1 GCA_003166055.1 Acidobacteriaceae bacterium | reverse complement strand
CACATCCGGCTCACCCGCGCCGTTTCTGAAGACCAACATTGCCATGGCGCTGGTGAAGGCGGAAGCCGCCGCCAGCGGTGCGGATGTGCTGGTGCAAGTCCGCGCTAACCAGGTAAGGGCAAAGCAGGTCCCGGTGCCGTTCTACAAGCGGGTGAAGAGATAGTATGGTTCCAACGCACTTCAAGTCTTAGTTCCCTTACCCAGGAATCCAGATTGGTGTCTTTCAAAAAGACGCGAGGAGATCGCCGATGGAGATGCTCTGTCACTTCAAGCTAATTTCAAAATCCACCACCAAATTTGTTTTACCGATGACGGTGATCGCCATGGCGTTGGCCGCTACCGGAGCCACGGTGACCGCGCAGACCCCGGCTGGCGCGCATGCGGAGTTGAAGCAACTGGTGGACCAGAACGCGTCGAATTGGAAGCAGGTCTCCAAGCAGATTTGGGGCTATGCGGAACTGGGCTATCACGAAACCAAAAGTTCATCGTTGCTTCAGGAGCAGTTGAAGGCTGCGGGATTTCAAATCGAGGCGGGTGTTGCCGATGAGCCGACCGCATTCATTGCCAGCTACGGCGAGGGAAAACCTGTAATCGGAATCCTGGGCGAGTTCGACGCGCTGCCTGGACTCTCGCAAGAGCCGGTGCCCACGCGATCACCCGTGCAGGCCGGTGCGCCAGGCCACGGCTGCGGGCACAACCTGCTGGGCTCGGGCGCTGCGCTGGCCGCCGTGGCGCTGAAACAGTACATGCAGCAACACCACATCGCAGGCACGCTGCGCTACTACGGCACGCCGGCGGAAGAAGGTGGATCGGGCAAGGTATACATGGTCCGCGCCGGCGCATTCAAAGACGTGGATGTCGTGTTGCACTGGCATCCGGGCGATGGCAACTCAGTGAACGACGGCGGCATGCTCGCGGTGATATCGGCCAAGTTTACGTTTCATGGGATCGCGGCGCACGCGGCCATGTCGCCGGATCGCGGCCGCTCGGCGCTGGATGCGGTGATGCTGATGGGCAACGGCATTGAATTCATGCGCGAGCACGTTCCAAGCAACACGCGCATGCATTACATCATCTCCAAGGGCGGCGTGGCGCCGAACATTGTGCCGGACCTGGCGCAGATGGACCTGATGGCGCGCAGCCCTTCGAACACCATGCTCAAGGACATCTGGGATCGGATTCTCAAGGTGGCGCAGGGCGCGGCCCTGATGACGGGAACCACCCTCGAGGTGACCGGCATTGGCAGCGACGCTAACATTGTGCCCAACGATGCGTTGGCAGCCGTCGCGCAGAAGAACCTGGAAGAAGTGGGCGGATTCAAAATGGACGCCGAGCAGCAGAAGTTTGCGCTTGAATTGCAGAAGACGTTTGGCACGGAGACCGTCCCCAGCCTGGATCAAACCGACGTGGTGGAACCGCTGCGGCACTTCGATCCCAACGAGCCGGCCGCCTCAACGGACGTGGGCGACGTGAGCTGGAATGTGCCCACCATCGGCTTTTCCGCGGCTACGTGGGTACCCGGCTCCGCGGCGCACACGTGGCAGGCAGCGGCCGCGTCTGGCATGAGCATCGGCCAGGACGGAATGGTGATCGCGTCGAAGGCGATCGCGCTCACAGCGATTGATCTATTCACGAGCCCGGAACTGGTACAGGCGGCCAAAGCGGACTTCGCGAAGCAGCTCGCAGGCAAGAGCTATTACACCGCGATTCCGGCGGATCAGAAGCCGCTGATTCACTACCGGAACGACTAAGCGGGATCGAGGGCCGGGCCTTCGATCGGAAAACGGCGCAAAAACAAGTGCGCGACAGCCTGAGCTGCCGCGCCGTTCCTCAAGACCAACATCGCCATGGCGCTGGTGAAGGCCGAAGCGGCGGCTAGCGGGGCGGACGTGCTGGTGCAGGTCCGCGCCAACCAGGTGCGGGCAAAGCAGGTAGCCCTGCCGTTCTAGAAGCGGCCGAAGAAACGAAATGATTCATACCTTGACCCGGCGCTAATGAGAAAATAAGCGCATGAAACGCCTATGCATTGCACTGTTCATGTGCTGCTCACTGCCGCTGATGGCGCAGACCGCTGCCAATGCCGCACCTGACCCGTGGAAGGCTCTGAGCTTTCTGGAAGGCACCTGGGATGCAATAGCTCACGGCAATCCCGGCGTAGCTACGAGCGGGCTCTACTCCTTTCAGCGCGAGCTGAATGGTCACATCATGGCTCGGCACACCACTTCAGATCCGGGCTGCAAAGGCCGTGCCAGCTTTGATTGCGCGCATGGCGATCTGCTTTATATTTTTCAGGATGCGCCCGGCCAGCCACTCAGAGCGATCTACTTCGACAATGAGGGCCATGTCATTCACTACGACATCTCCACGCCGGAGCCAAACTGCGTGGTCTTCCTGTCAGAAGCAGGGTCGGGTCCGCAATTTCGCCTGGTGTATGAATTGAAAGCCGCAGTAATGACAGGCAAGTTTCAGATGCGCATGCCGGGGCAGAGCGAATGGAATTCTTATCTGGAGTGGTCGGGCGGGAAGAGGTAGCGGGTCACACCTGCATGACTTCGGCTTCTTTTTTGCGGGAGAGCTCTTCCATTCGGCGGATTTCTTCGTCGGTCATCTTCTGCACTTCTTCTAACGCGCGCTTCTCGTCGTCTTCGCTGATCTTCTTTTCCTTGGCGAGCTTTTTGAGGGCGTCGTTGCCGTCGCGGCGAACATTGCGAACAGCAGTCCGGTGCTCTTCGAGGACCTTGTTGAGGTGCTTGCAGACGTCGCGCCGCCGCTCCTCGGTCATGGGCGGAACGGGGATGCGGATCACCTTGCCGTCCGACTGCGGATTGAAGCCGAGATCGGCGCCTGACAGTGCCTTTTCCATCTCCTTGATCACGGTCGGGTCCCATGGAGAGATCAGGATCAACTGCGCTTCGGGCGTGGACACCTGGGCCAGTTGGCTGATGGGCGTCTGCGTGCCGTAATAATCCACCTTGACCTGGTCAAGCATGTGTACGCTGGCGCGGCCGGTGCGCGTGGAGGCCAGGTTGGCCTGGAATGTGGCCACGGTGCCGTCCATGCGCCGCTTGAGGTCGCCGTAAAGCGCTTTGGTTGCCGGATTGCCTTCCATGAACAGTGCCATCGTATTCCCCTCGCAAGTGCCGTACTGCCAACGGCTATTCTACAACCCGTGGCGGCACGGGTCGAGGTTCAGGCAGCTCTACGCCACAACCGTCAGCCCGGTCGACGCGGCCTGCTCATGCGCATGGTAGCTTGAGCGCACCAGCGGGCCCGATTCAACGTGGCGGAAGCCCATCTTGAGCGCTTCGGTCTTCAGCTCGGCAAATTCGCGCGGGGTGTAGAGGCGGGCCATGGGAAGGTGGTCGCGCGAGGGGCGCAGATACTGGCCGATGGTGAGAATGTCGCAGTGGACGGCGGCGAGGTCGCGAAAGACCTGGAGCAGTTCATGCGTCTCTTCGCCCAGGCCGACCATCACGCCTGACTTCGTAATGCCATCGGGACGCAGTTCCTTGGAGTAGCGCAGCAATTCAAGAGTGCGCTCATAGCGCGCGCCGGAGCGCACTACGCGATAGAGCCGCGGCACCGACTCGGTGTTGTGGTTGAGCACTTCGGGCCGCGCTTCAACGACGGTGCGAATCGCTTCCCGGTTTCCCTGAAAGTCCGGGATCAGCACTTCAACGCGGCAGCCGGGGGCCTGGCGGTGAATCTCCTCAATCACCAGCGCAAAAGCGCGCGCACCGCCCACCAGGTCGTCGTCGCGATTGACGCTGGTGACCACGGCGTGTTGCAGGCCGAGAATGGCCACAGCTTCGGCCACGCGGCGCGGCTCATCGAAGTCGATGGGCTCGGGACGGCCCTTGGGCACGGCGCAGAATCCACAGCGCCGAGTGCACAGGTTGCCGAGCATCATGAAGGTCGCGGTCTTCGAGTGCCAGCACTCGCCGATGTTGGGGCATTGCGCGCTCTCGCAAACTGTGTGGAGACCGAGCGAGCGGGCCAGGCGCTTGAGGTCGTGGTAGTTCTCGCCCATCGGTGCGCGGGCGCGGAGCCACTCAGGCTTGGGAGCGGGTGTCTTGCGCGCGGGAGCGATCTGGACGAGTTCCATCACGCTTTTCATTGTAACGGGAGTTGGTGTCGAAGCCGTTCCGGCAATCAGGACGCTGCTTGGTAGACTTGCCAGTGAGGGTGCATGGGAGGGTTTCATGCAGCGATGGTTGGCGCTGGTAATTGCGGGGGTGTTTGCAATCCCGATCGTGGGGCAGTCGTCGCACTCGCCTTACCCCGATGAGTCGAAGGACGCATTTGCAGCACTGCGGCGGCAATGGGCGCGTAATCTTCACGACAAACAAATTGACGCCTCGGTCGCGGAGTACATGGCGGACGCGGAGTTTATCAATCCTGAAGGAAGCCGCGTGCGCGGAACGGCGGAATTGCGTCACTTGTTTGAAACCGTGACAGCCATGTTCGACAGCGACATTGAGTTCGACTCAAAGCAGTTCGAGTTATCAGGCTATCTGGCGTATGACTCGGGGACCTATCAGGAACACCTTACGGTTCGAGCTACAGGAAAAGCGCAACGGGCGAGCGGGAGTTATCTCACTATTTATAAATGCACGAAAGAAGGTGTGTGCCTGATTGCGGAACAGGTTTGGACGGGCGCGGTAACGGATGCCGCGACCGCTTCAGAGCTCGACGCGCATCCGATCGTCGCGCTCACATTTGACGATCTGCCGGCAGCGGGCAGGNNAAGCGCCATGCCGTGCGGAGTTATCTCACGGAACATGGGTACCGCACGGCGCAAGTTACGCTGGACTTTGAAGACTATGCATGGAATGACGCGTACGGTCGCTGCGTAGCAAAACAGGACGATGCGGCGATTGCATGGCTCAGGCAGAGTTATCTCGAAAATGCGGCGGATTATGTAATGCTGGGACGCGAAGAAGAACGCATCGTGTTCGGTCACGAGATTCCCAACGTGATGCTGCTGCACGCCACGGCATTTACCACGCTTATGCTGCCTGAGCTGATTGACCAGCTCAAGAAAGAGGGTTTCGAATTTTCCGCGCTGGCGCAGGTGGAGCAGGATCCCGCTTACGCGCAGGACCCCGACGCGGCGCTGAAGTACGGCGGCACGCTTCCTGACCAGTTTATGGATTCACGGAAGCTGCCGTATCCACCCTTCAAGCCAAAGCCCTTCGACAAGATGAAGACTCTGTGCAACTGAGCTACTTCTTCGTTTCCGCGGCAGGCGCGGGCGGTTTCAGGTACTTATCCCACCATGCGAGCCAGCGCTCATAGCGGTCGCGGATGTAACTCGGGCGCGTGAAGCCGTGGAACTGGCCGGGATAAACCACTAACTCAGTGGGACGGCCCAATGACTTGAGCGCTTCGTACATCTGCTCGCCGCCAAGCAATGGCACATTCATATCCGACGTTCCGCCCATGAAGAGCATGGGGGTGTGGATGCGCTTGTCTATCTCAAGAAACGGATAACTCATCTTGATATAGAGTTGCAGGTTCTTCCATGGGGGACCAAGCTCATTGTCATACTGAAGAATGTATTGATCCACACCGTAGAACGACATGGGCGCAGCAACACCGGCGCCGCTGATGGCCGCCTTGAAGCGATCGGTGCTGGCGACGGTGTAATCGGTGAGGATGCCGCCATAACTCCAGCCGGTCACTGCCAGGCGGTTTGGATCGGCCACACCGAGGGCGACCGCCTTGTCCACGCCAGCCAGCAGATCCTGCACTTCATAGTGGCCCCAGTCAGCGGCGATGGCTTTTGAATAATCCTGGCCGCGACCTGAACCGCCGCGGTAGTTCACATTCAGTTCGGCGTAGCCCCTGGTGGCGAGCCATTGGCGAAGAAAGTCGAAGGTGTGCTCGTCCTGGCCGTTGGGGCCCCCGTGGATGAAGAGAATCATGGGCACGGGCGAGCCTGCCTTAAAGTCCGCCGGCTTGGTCAACAGGCCGTGGACATCGGTTCCGTCTTTGCTCTTGAACTCGATATCTTCGGTCGGCACCAGGTTCAGTTCGGCCATCAGCGCATCGTTGTTGTTGGTGATTTTGCGCAGCGCGCCGTTCTCGAACGCGTAGATTTCAGCGGGGTCGCTGTCGTTGGTGTAAAGCACGGCGGTGTGGCCTGCGGCGTAGGTCCATCCCATTACCGCGCCTTGCTGCGCCAGCAAACGCTTGGCTCCGTTACCGGTTAATTCGACTTCGGCTGGGTACTGGTTGCGATCGTCGTCGACCAGGTAACTCAGGTGACCATCAGCCAAGAAAAGCGGCTCACGCATGGCGCGGTCAAGCTTGGCAGCGGGGTAACTCACCTTGCCGTCCAGAGTTACGACCGCGGCGCGGGACTGCGAGTACTCCAATAACTTCAGTTCTGCGCCCTCAATAAAGGCGATGGATTTTGAATCAGGAGACCAGGCCACGCGTCCGCCGTCGGGGCCGGGCCAGGTGGTCAGCTTGCGCGGAGCCGAACCGGGCTTGGGCGCCACCACAAAGACATCGGTGTTGTTGCTGCGGTCGGGATCGGGGTCCTGGTTGCTTACGAAAGCGATCCACGCGCCGTCAGGTGACCACTCGGCGTTTTCTTCCGACACGTTCTTGCTGGTGGTCAGCTTTTCGGCCTTCTTCGTGGCCAGATCGTAGAGATAGAGCGCATCCCAGGCGTCGTCGCGCAGGTAGCCCTGTACATCCTGCTTGAAATGGTAGCGGTCGATCACGATGGGCTTGGGCGGCACGGGGGGCTTGCCCTCTTCGGCATCCGGCTCGGCCTTGGGATGGAGCGTGAGCAGCAGCTCTTTCGAGTCGGGTGACCAACTGTAGCCCTCGATGTCCTGGTCGGTAATTGCGGTAAGTTGCTCAGCTTCGCCGCCGCGCCGGTCCATTACCCAAACCTGGGAGCCCTTGGCCGGACCGGGCCGCGACGAGGTGAAGCTGATGTATTTGCCGTCGGGGCTGAATTTTGGCGACGAAGCTCCCTCTTTGCCATAGGTTAGCTGGATGCGCGCCGAGCCGTCCCATTTCGCCATCCACAAGTGAGACTGGCTCTTGTCTTCCTTAATGTCGATCTGGCTTACGGAGTAAAGAATCCATTCGCCGTCTGGCGAGAGAACCGGGGCGCTTACGCGCTGAATGCGGGCCAGGTCGTCGAGGGTGATTGACCGCTTGGTGGGGGCATCGGCGGCCACAGCCGGCACGGCTGCAAACAGCGGCAGCCCAAGACAGAGGAAGGTGTTCAGCAATTTGCGCAGCATGGGCAAAAGATTACCACTCCGCATCCAGATCGCAGAATCCTTCCGCGCTTCCTAACGCAGCTTTGCGCGAACCTCGGTGCGCACCAGGTAGAGAAAGAAGACCAGATTGAGAGATCCCTGGACCAGGGCCGCTCCCTGACGCTGACCGGAGAAGATCCACAGGTCGTAGACCGCCAAAAGCAAAACTGCGGCCAGGGCAAGCGCCCACGCCCAGCGAAACAGCAGCAGCAACCCGCCGCTTGCGGCGATGAAGACGGCCGCAAAGATGAGAAAGATAGGCGGATAGTGGCCGCCCGCAACGACTCCCACTACGATCACACCGGCCAAAACAAGAAGGTAAAGACTGATGAACGCCAGGGCGGGCAGCGGTAGGAACTCTCGACGCGGCGCTGGCGCGTTCTTCCCGGTGTCGGTGGTCATAGCGTGTGCAGATATGCGAGCAGATCGCTGAGCTGGTCGTCGGTCAGTTGCGTGGCGGGCATCGTCGCGCGCCCATACAAAATGGTCTGCGTAAGGCGCTCGTCGGTGGGCGGCGCGCCTGAGGGCATTGCTTTCACTTTGGTGAGCGCCTGCAACCCCGGCCCATGCAGGCCGTGCGTGGTCGTCGGGTAATGGCATTTGGCGCACTTCTGGCTGTAGACAATGGCGCCTCTACCCTCTTCGACAGTCCAAAGCGCCTCGGGTTTTGACGGAGGCAGAGAGCGGCAACCGGCCAGAGCGGCGGCAACGCCGGCAGCACAGGCTAGGAGAGTGATTGAAGCAGCAAAGGAACCGAAGCGCATCTGGCTCTGATGATACAGCGTTATTCCGCAGCGGCAATTGCTTCGGCGATGCGATCGATGGCCTGAAGCTCCACGGTGCTCCCAGGGCGGTGGCCATTGACCAGAATGGAAAACACCAGCGTTTTGCCGCTGGCCCCTGTCAGATAGCCAGAGAGGGCGTTGGTCTCACCTAACGTGCCGGTCTTGGCCCACAGGCGGCCCTTGAGGGGCGAATTCCTGAACCGTCCAACCAGTGTTCCATCCACGCCGGCGGCGGGTAGTGTGTCCCGCCAAGCCTGGCCCCAAAGCTGGTGTGAGCCGTAAGCCAGCAGCCTGGTAATGGCGCGGGGCGCGATGCGGTCGTCCATGCTCATGCCAGAGCCGTCGTAGAAGAAGAAATCTCCGTCGTCCACGCCGGCGTCGAGGATGAATTGGCGCACCACGCGCGTCCCCTCGGCAGTGCTGCCGTCCGTGCCGCAAAGTTTGCCGAGCAACCGCAGCAGCAACTCCGCATGCAGGTTCTGGCTGGTCTTGTTGGTGAGCATGATGTCCTCGGCCACGGGGACGGAAACGTGCGTGGCGAGAACTTTGCGGTCCAGGAGCGGCGCGGCCACGGTGCTCACTACGGAAGCGACCAGGGAGATCGGCTGGATGCGCTCACCGGCAAAGTCGATGGTGCTGGTCGAGTACCTGTGCGCCGACGCGGCTGCGCCGGTGATGGAAACGCCGCGGCTCACCAAGGCCTGCCTGAATGCGGCCGCGGTAAAATCCGCCGGATCTTCGACGGCCAGACCGGCGTGGAATCCCTCGGACGGCGCTGTACCCCAGGCGCGCACCAGCATGCTGCCCAGCGGGCGGTCGAGGCCGGGATGGGGCGTGTCCCCTTTATTTGCCGGGGTCATGGTGTTATCGAGGGTGTAGTAGTCCACATTAGGAATCCACTCGGCGGAGGTTGTTCCGGGCGCGGCTGGATCGGGGGTCAGGGTCAGCTCGATCGTGTTTTCGTTGAACGAGAGTGCGGAGACCGGAGCACCATAGGCCCACTGCAGATCGTCCCAGGCCCAGGCTGAGCCGTAGGGCTGGTGGAGAAAGAAGATGTCGTCACCCACGACGCTGCCGTCGACGGTGCGGACGCCGGCCTGCACCACCTGCTGGGCGAGCAACTCCAGCACTTCCATCGAACGCGGAGGCTTGGCCGGTTCACCTGGCGTGGGGACTGGGGTGGAAGGAGTTGCGGCTTGAGGGGTTGCAATGACTGGGGTTTGCGGCGGCTGAGGTGGTTGGTACGGATAGGGTCGGGCGCTGAGCGTGGGGTCGCCCGCGCCGAGCAGGATCAGGTCGCCATGGAGGACTCCCTGGTTGTCGATTTCGCCGCCGGCGACTACGTTGGTGGTCCAGGTGAGCGTGTCAACGGGCAGCAGCGCGAAGGCGGCGGCGGTGGTGAGCAGCTTGGCGTTCGAGGCGGGCGCAAACAACCGGCCCTCGTTCAAACCATAGAGCGGCTGGCCGTCGAGCGTAGCTACACTGATTCCAAAAGTGGCGTGGCTCAGTGTCGGGTCGGCGAGAATAACCTGAATTCGGTCAGCGAGTTGGCCTGTGGTGGGGGCGGAATGCCCTGACGGGCGCGTAGTGTGCTTTTGAGGCTGGCCGGAGAGAGCGGCGGAGAGGAATGCGGCGGCCAGAATGAGCGCTGGGATTCGAGGAAAGGCCTTCATGGAGGGAGTTTAGCAGCAAAAAACCGGTCTGGCGTACCATCCAGGAGGAAGTTCTTCCTGGCGGTTGCGGGGGATTTGGCAGTGACGGGGTCGCGCTGGACGATGAGCACGACCGGGGAGAAAAAGGCGATGGAACGAACCATCATGGCGTGGAACCTGCGCACACGGACGCTGGAACTGGGGCGGCGAACGCTGCTGTGCGGGGTGGTGAATATTACGCCGGACTCGTTCAGCGATGGCGGACTGTTTCTCGACCCTGAAGCGGCCATCGCGCATGGAATCAGGTTGTTGGACGAGGGAGCGGACCTGCTCGACTTGGGCGCGGAGAGCACGCGGCCAGGTTCGAAAACAGGATCGCAGGCGTCCGGTGCGGAAGGTTTTGCGCAGGCCCCTGCGGTGAGCGCCGAGGAAGAACAGGCGCGGCTGCTGCCAGTCTTGGTGGGGATTCTGGCCGCCGAACCAAACGCCGTGATCTCTGTGGATACCTACAAGGCTGCGACAGCGCGGGCCGCGGTGGCTGCCGGAGCGGAGATTGTGAACGACGTGAGTGGGCTTTTCTGGGATTCCGGCATGGCCGAGGCTTGCGCGGAGGCTGGATGTGGTGTGGTGCTGATGCATACACGGGGCAGGCCGGAGGAATGGCGGACCCAGCCGCAGCTTGCTCCAAATGAAGTGCTTGCGACAGTGGAGGCGGGCCTTGCGGCGAGCCTGGCGCGGGCTGCCCACGCGGGGATTGCGGCTGAGAGAATCGTACTGGACCCTGGGTACGGGTTTGGGAAGAAGTTTGACGAGAATTTTGCGCTTCTGGAGCGCCAGGCGGAGCTGCTCTCGTTAGGCCGGCCGCTGTTCGTTGGGGTTTCGCGCAAATCGTTTTTGGGAAGGGCGTTAGCGACCTTGTACGGAGGCCGGGATGCGCCGGTGGAAGCGCGCGAGACAGCCAGCCTGGCCGCAATGGTGGCGGCTATTCTCAACGGGGCGTCGGTGGTTCGGGTGCACGCGGTGCGGCCGGCGTTGGAGGCGGCGCGGGTGGCGGATGCGGTGGTAAACGCAGGCAATAGGGAATAGGGATTAGGGATTGGAAAGCCCGACTGGGGCGGCGAGGCGGTAGAGGACGTGGCGGCGCAAGGGGTGGCCGAGAGGAAGGTTGGGGTGATCGAAGTCGCCGGATGGGTCGTGGACCATGCCCAGTTTTTCCATGACGCGGCGGGAGCGCTGGTTTGCGGGAACTGTAAATGAAACCAGCGATGCGAGGCCGAGAGATTGAAAGGCATAGTCCATCACGGCGCGGGCGCCTTCAGTGGCGAGTCCGCGGCCCCAGAAGTCGAAATCTAGACGCCAGCCGATCTCAACTGCCGGCGTGAAGGGCGCGTCGAAGGATGGGACGCTCAGGCCGACGTAGCCGATGAAGACTTCACTCTCGCGCAGTTCGGCGGCGTACAGGCCGAAGCCGTGACGGTCGAAGTGATTCTGGATGCGGGCGATGCCGGCGTCAGTCTCTTCCGGCGTGAGCGTGGCCGGGAAGTGCTCCATCACGCGGGGATCGGCGTTGAGGGCCTGAAACGGTTTGCGGTCTAACTCGCGCCAGCGGCGGAGCAGGAGATGGTCTGTCGTGAGCGAGTCTGGCATCGGAAAAGGCTAACGCGTCGAGAGCGGGTCAGCAAGTCAACGAGTCAGCCGTAAAGCCCAGTCAGCGCGGCTCGTTCTTTCGCTCCGAAGCGAAATAGATGGCCACGCCGCCGAGCAACACCAGGGTGGCGAGGATGGGAATGAGCACCAGCATCCCAAGGCCGGAGTTAAGCAGCGCATCCAGATGCAGCATGGGTACCTGCGGCATTTGCAACGGCCAGCCAAACCCGCCGAACGAAGTTCCTTCGAGCCATGAAAGCCAGCGAAGGCCATGGGTGGCCTGGGTGGCCAGAAATCCGATGGCGAAGACAATGCAGACGGACAAGGCGAAGATTTGCGCGCCGAGGATTGGCTTGCCGATGCGTTCGACCGCGGCGTTGCGGCGGCGCAGTTGAGCACGCCACCAGAGCAGGCCCGGCGATGGAAGGTTGACGGCGGCTGCGGTCTGGGCGCGTGCGGCTTGGAAGGCACGAGTGACGAGGACCAGGTCGGCGCAAGAGCGGCAGGAGCCGATGTGGGCGCGAAGCTCCGGGGTGCAGACCTGGGGATAGTGGCCGCGCGCCAGCAGCTCTGCGACCTCTTTCTCATGGGAACACGGGCGCAGGGTCATGGCTGGCTCCTTTGGTTCAGAGGCCGGGCTGATTCTGGACGGGCTGACTCATTGAGCCGAACTGAAAGCGGGAGCTGGGCCTGATTTTGGAGCAGGCGGGCGATTTTGCAGCGGGCGCGGAAGAGCAGCAGGCGGATGCTGGCCGATGCGAGACCGGTGATTGCGGCGATCTCGCGATGAGAGTAGCCCTCTGCGTGGGCGAGCCAGAGAAGCTGGCGGTCAAGAGGGCGCATCTGCGCGAGAGCCGGGCCGAGGACGGCTTGCGAATCGGCCTGTGCGGAGCTGGCGCTGGCAGCGAAGAACTCTTCAGGCAGTTCTTCAATCGATGTGGAATGGGGACGGCGCCAGTGGTCGCGCAGCAGATTTGTCGCTATGCGGAACAGATAGCGGCGGGCGGCGACTTCGCCTTCCAACGCAAGCGATGCGGGCTGCGACGCGCAGAGGTAGCGCACGTAGCTCTCCTGCATCAGGTCGTCGGCCAGTGCCGGATCGCCGGAGACGCGCGCCAGGTAAGCCCACAGGGGACGAGCCGAACGGCTGTAGAAGCCGGCGAACGCGTCATTGTCCATGGGCAGTTCTGCCACATGCGGCGCGTCGCCGGCCAACAGGTTCGGAAGTACTGATTCCCAAGGCGTGGGCATAGTACCTTTCAGCTCGGTTGTGGGCCTCGCGGCTCACTGGTTTTCCCTGGGGTCGAAGGGTGATTTGATGATGGCCGCGGCGCTGTCGGGCATGAGGCCGAGGCGCGCCGCCAGCACCCAGGTGACTCCTGCGGAGATGATAAACCCAAGTCCGGGCATCAGCACCACGGTTCCAAGAACCAGCATGGGAACTTCAGTGTCGGGGCTGGTGTGACGCAGCAGAAGCAGGCCGATGCCGAGCAGAACCAGCACGATGCCGATTTGCAGCGGGGTGAGGACGCGAGCAACGGCGTTGGGGACGCGCTGTTCGGGCTCTATACCGGCGGAGATGGGCGCAGCTTCAAGGAAACGCCTGCCGGCATCGGTGCTCATGTAGGCGGCCAGTTCCTGGCTGGTGCTGAACTTGTCAATCAGCCGGCCATGGACTTCGCTTTGTAGCTTGAACATGCGTCCCCAGCGGCGGTTTTCGAGAATCTGGCGAATAATCCAGATGAGTGCGCTGAGAAAGCACGCGAAGGCAAGCAAAGCGAAGAAGGGGCCGAGGATGTCCATTACGTCGCGATGAAACTCACGCGGCTGCGAAAACTCCGGCCAGACGGCGCGTTCGAGGGCCTCGTCATTTCCCCCGTCTTCGCGATGCACGCGCGTAAAGAGGTAGTAGTCGGGGTTGCGGGCAATTTCAGGGTGTGCGGCAAGGAACTGCGCAAGCTGGGGATTGTTGCGGCTCACATACTCCTGGTTGGCGAGCAGGGATGGATCGCGCGCGACGACGGTGGTGAGCGTCGGACTCAGACGCAGCAATTTGATGAGCTCATTCTGAGTGGCAACGAAGTCCCGATCACTCACCGCCGACGCGGCTGCGGGAAGCTGCGCCGGTGCGGCCGAGTGCGGCTGCGCGGCGGCAATGCCGGCAAAGAGAACGGCGGACAGCGCTATGGAAAAGAGAACCCTGTGTTTGACGCGGCCATCGATGTGCATTGATATGTCCCCTCGCGGGAAGAAGGCTTCGAGCCTCTTCTGCACATACAACGGATGAAGGCCATGGTTGGTTAACAAAGGATTCTCGTTGCCTGGCGAGGTTCGCGCCTTTCCCGGCTTGAAGATCGCGGTGCGCGCTACAATTTGACCTTGGTAAGTCTGCGAGGATAAATCCGCGATGAAGTCTTTTGCTCAAATCGGCGCGGGCTGTCTGGTGTTGCTGACGCTAGGATCTGCGAGCCCGGCGGCGTATGCGCAGCGCCTGCGCTCGCCGTGGGATGGGCAGGCGGTGACCATGACCGATGCGCCTTACACGTGTCCGCAGCCGCCTGCGTTTGCCAAATCGCTCAACGCGGAGAGCTACTACACCGACGAACACCACTCGATCATCGATCCCGTAAAACAAAAGGCCTTTCGAGACGCGACCGAAGCGCCGACGCATCTGGGCGAGTGGGCGGGCCAAGCGGCCGACGCGTATCGAACCACGGGGAGCCGGGCAGGAGCATCGTGCGTCTATGCATTGCTTGAAGCCGCTGCGAAGGCGCAGGCGTGGTCAGCCGCAATGCCCACGGGCCAGGGAAGCTATGAGCAGAAGTGGCTGCTGGCCGGCGTAGCAATGGCATACCTGAAGGTGCGGGACAGCGGTGTGGGCACTGCGGACCAGGACAAGGCGATCCAGAAATGGCTGGGCAGCCTGGCCAACCGTGCGCGCGACTACGTTGAGGGGAAGCGCAGCAACCCCAACAGCGACGCGTGGAACAACCATGGCTACTGGGCGGGATTCGCCGTGGCGGCGGCAGGAATTGCGATCGAGGACAAGACCGATTTCCGCTGGGGCCTGGACGCTTACAAGATTGGGGTGGGCGACATCCGGCCCGATGGCGCGCTGCCGCGCGAGCTGGATCGCGCCGGCATGGCGCTGCACTATCACCTGTATGCGCTGGCTCCGCTGGTGATGCTGGCAGAACTGGGCGAGGCAAACGGCGTGGATGCGTATGCGGAGAAGAACGGCGCGATCCACCGGCTGGTCAAGCTCTGCGTGGCGGGATTACAGCATCCTGAGATTTTTGCCAAGGTTACTGGGGTCCAGCAGAATGTTCCCGACAAAATCTCGGGGGCGACGATCGGCTGGGCGGTTCCGTATGTCAAGCGGTTCCCAGATTTGTCTCAGGCTGCCCAGCTCTCGGCGTGGATTCGGCAAGCGGGGAGCACGCGGTTCTGGCAATGGGGCGGACTGCCGCCGGATTACGACTGGAAGAACCTGAGTTTGCCTATTTTTTTTAGTGGCGATGGCCACCATGGTGGCCGCCGCCACCGGAGTGACCGCCGCCGTGGGAGTGCTCTTTGGGCGCTTTGGGCTCCTTGAAGTTGCTCTTCGGGGCCTTGTAGTTCCCGTAAGATTTCTCGGAGTTATGGCCGCCAAAAAAACCTCCGGATTTCTCCGGTTTGGACCCGGCGAAGGCGCGGTTGCCGTAGGCGGAGCCGCCATACGATGAACCCCGGTTCCCAGAGTAGGACGGCGCAGGCGAATACGAACGCTGGGCGAAGTCGTTGTGCTGCGGGCTTGCATACGCCATAGCGGGTCGGCTGGCATAAGGCTGCTGGTAGCCTCCCTGGTATCCGGCCTGATAGCCGCCTTGATGGCCGGAAACAGGGCGTCCATAGGCTTGCTCGCGTGCGGTCATAGCCGGCTGCGGACGGCTGTACGCATAGTTGTTTTGAATGGCCGGTCGAACTGGCTGCTGATAGCCGCGATTCATAGCGTCGCCGGAACGATACGCTGAGTTAGCCCGGTTGTCGTTTTGATTGCGGACTGGCTGGCGCGCGTAAGGCTCCTGGGGGGAGAGCCGATTGTACGCGCCGTAAGCCTGGGAACGGGCAAACTCAGTTGCCGGTCGGGCATCGCCGCCGTAGCCCCGGGGTGTATGCGAAGGCAGGCCGCCGTGGGGATAGTTGTTCCAGTGGGCGACGGTGGTGCTTTGCGAGGTGTAGTTGGAGTTATGGAAGAGGACGGCCTGAGTGAGCCAGTTCAGCGCCCAGCCAGCCCAGCCGAACGGTGTGTGGCTGAAGGCCGACATGGCGATTCCGAGACCGAATCGAACCGGCGATGAGCCGGCGAGAGACTCAAGCGAGCCAAGCAAAGAGAAGCCGGAATAGGGCTGAATGGGCTGTCCGTATACGTCCCATGGATTGTAAGCGGGGACGTAAACCACCTGGGGATTGACCGGAGCGAGCTGGATGTATCCCTGGTTATAGCTGACGGCCTCCTGCGGAGTGGTCTGCAGGTTTCCGGCGGCCTGGGCGCGCTGGCGCAAAACCTGTATGGTCTGGAGCACGTCCTGGGGCTGGTTGTAATAGGCGTTGCCGAGATCGGTGGTCCACTGCAGATCGTGGTCCATCTGGGCCAGGACCTGGGGAAACGCGGTGAGGGCCTTCACGCTGGGGTCCCAGGCCTGCATGTCGGCGCCATAGGCGATCTGGTCGGGGGAGGCGTAGCCCTGGGCTTGCAGCCAGTGATCTGCGCCCACCACCTGCGCTGGGTAAGTGGCCGCAGCGAGCACCTGGGCCACCAGAGCGTCTGGATAGAGGGCTATGGGGGCGACCATCTGCTCAAGCTGTTCCGGGGCCAGCGGTTGGGCCGGAGCGTAGCCGGGTTGGGCTGGCGCGTAGCCCGGCTGGGGATCATTCGGGTCATACGACTGATTCAGGGGGGCCTGATTCAGGGGCGCCTGTTGACCGAATTGGGAGCCGGGCTGCGGGGGGCCATATTGCTGGGGATAGGGGCTGGGCTGGCCGTATTGAGGATATTGAGCTTGAGGGTATTGGGCGTGCGCCGCCGGGGCAAAAGCGAGCAGGAGCGGCAACGAGGCAAGGGCGGCCAGACGCTGGTGCGCCGAAGACGAAGGCAAGCAGGTTTGGGGTCGCATGTTCCCTCTCGGTACCCCGAATGCGGGATTTCCCCGTAGTGAAAGCGCCAGTCCGAAGCCGCCTGAGACTCATCGAGAGGCTCACAGCAGACGGACCAATGGCTTGTGTAGACCCGGTATGGTGGGGTTAGTTGCGCGGAATGATCAGATGAGCTCAAAAGCATTCCGGATTCCGCTTTAGCAGCGGATGGTCTTGCGCTTCTGGCCGAACTTGCCGGCGGCTTCCACCTTCTCAATGTACGCGGTGGCCAGAGGAACTTTGCAGGCGGTATCGCCCATATCGACGCTGACTTCCCCGATCTTTTTCGCCGCGGCTTTGGCCTGCTTCTCCAGCGGCTTCACATAGCTTCCCACGGAGATGACGAAGCTGTTCATGGTGTAGCGGACGCGGTTCGGGGCAGTATGAATCTTCTCGACAATGGTTTCGAGCAGGGATTGAATCTCCTTGAGGTCGAGGGCGGCATCGGGTTTGAGAGCGACCAGGCCGGAGTAGGTTGACCAGCCGGCAGCCGCCACTCTTTCCTTCTTCGACTTCATCCATTCGAGAGCAAGTTCGCGGCCGTGCTCGTTGTCCACCGCAACCCACGGCACGGTGTATTCCGCGATCATCTGCATCTCGGCAGCGCCCTCGGCCCACTCGTTCAACTGCTTGCGGTTCATCTGCGCGCCGTCGGCCACCATGCCGGCGAGGTACATCGCGTCCATGATGCCGCTTGCGTAGAGTTCAAGGGCCAGCGCCTGCTGGCCTTTGATGGTTTTGGCGATGAGCTTCAGGTCGGCGACGCTGACGCCGTAAACGCGGTCGGCGGGCATGCCGTGGCGCGCATAGATTTTTCGCGTATTCTCTTTACCTTTGCTCTTGAGATCGGCAAGGATTGAGGCTCGAGTAGGCATGGCGTTCTTCTCCGTGAAAATGACCGGAAGTGAGGGTGCGGCCCTGTTTCAGACGACGATGAACGCAGTGTACCGAAGCTATTTCAATTGTGGAAGGGCTTACTGTTCGCGCAGTGCCTTTGTTGGATCGAGAATCGATGCCCGCCGCGCGGGAATCCATGCCGCCAGCGTCGAGATCGCGAGGAACACCACCGTCACGCCGGCGAACGTTGCCGGATCGGTGGGCTTCACTCCTACCAGCATGGCCGTAATTACTCGACCAAGCCCAAAGGCAGCAACCACTCCGATCACGATGCCGACCACGCTCAGCCGCAGCCCTTGCAGGACGATAAGCCGAAGGATGTCGCCCCGCTCCGCGCCCAGCGCCATGCGCACGCCAATCTCAGCGGTGCGCTGCCGCACTACCGTCGAAAGCACGCCATATAGCCCGATGCCAGCCAGCGTGACCGCGATCAACGCGAAGACAGAGATCAGCAGCAGCGAAAAGCGTGTGCCGGCCTGCGCGCGATTGACCACCGACTCCGCCGTTTCCATATTTGTGATCAGAAGATGCGAGTCAATACCCTTGATGGCCGCGCGCACTTCCTCTGAATAATTTCCCGCGTTGCCGCTGGTGCGAATGGCCCATGAGCGCACAAAGCCGGAACCCATGAATGCGTCGGCGAAATAGACCTGTTCGCGCCCGGGCTCTGAAAGCGATGTGGTGCGTTGATGCGCAACCACGCCGATCACCTCAACCCATTCCGGTTCGGGGGTGCGAATACGGATGAGGATGCGCTTCCCTACCGCCGACTCGCCGGGGAAGGCCTTCTTCGCAAGCTTGTCGTCAATCACCACGCGGTTGCGCCCCGGCAGATTGTCTTCGTCGGTAAACGTGCGTCCATCCAGCACAGGCGTGCGCATGGTTTCAAAATATCCGGGAAGAACAACCTGAAACTCCGTGGCCTGGAATCGGCTTGGGTCCTTCAGCGCCTCGTCCGTTCCCCAACGAATCGGACTGAACTCCCCGGTCAGCGGAAACGGAAACGACGCGGTCACGCTTTGCACACCGGGAATCGCCCGCAAACGCTGTGCAATCTGGCCCATCAGCACGGCACGTTCTTCCGGGGTCTGGAGTCGCAGCGGCGCGCCCACCAGTTGAAGCGTCAGCAGGTTGTGCGGATCGAAACCAGGATCGACGCGCTGCAATTCCATAAAGCTGCGGAACATCAAGCCGGACCCGATCAACAGGACAAAGCTGAGCGCCACTTCCGCCATCACCACCAGATTGCGAAGACTTGCGCCGCTGGCCAGACCGGCAGTCCTGCTGGTACCGCGCAGCACATTCATCAGCGCCGGTTGCGATGCGCGCCAAGCGGGAGCGATGCCGAAGATGGCTGCGGCCGCCAGGCCGGCAAGCGCCGTATACGCAAGCACGACGCCGTCGATGCGCACATCGTCGAGCAGCGGCAGATTGGCCGGCGCCAGCACGCGCAGCTCGTGAATGCCGGCCCATCCCAGGCCAAGACCCAGCACTGTGCCCATGGCCGCAAGCAGGCAAGCTTCAGTTAGCAGTGGAAGAATCAGCCGCCACCGGCTGGCGCCCATGGCTGCGCGTATTGCGAACTCGTGTTCTCGAAACGACGCGCGCACCAGCAGCAGATTGGCCACGTTGGCGCACGCGATAAGCAGAAGAAAAATCACCGAGCCCATCAGCGCGAGAATCGCCGGCCGCACCTCGGCTACCAGGTGCTGCCTGATCGGCTCCAGCACAATGCTGTAACCGGACGAACCGGAGATGGGGAAGTCCTTGCGCGCCTGGGCCGCAACCTGGTCGGCGGCACTCTGCGCGTTGGCCAGAGACGCTCCGTCTTTCAACTTGCCGATGGGGAATATGCTGAAACTCTTCCGATTGGCCGCGTCGTAATCCAGGCGGTTGGCGATCCAGATGTCCGGCGCGGCTTCCACGTCGGCCGAGGGCGGGAAGTAAAGGTGAAAGCCCGGCGCCAGGACACCGGCAATCACCGGCCCGAAGCGCCCTGTGAACGTCATGGTGTGGCCAATGATTGCCTGGTTGGCGCCGTACCGCCTGCGGAAATACTCGTAGCTGAGAATGGCGAACTGCGGCAGCCGCGTGGTTGCGGCGTTCTGGCTGTCCGCTGGCGGGGCCGGGGGCTGCGGCAGTCCGTCCTGAGGTGTGAAGTCCCTACCATAGAGAATCTTCGCGCCAGTCAGTTGGAAGAAGTTTGTGGTGACAACGGCATAGCGAATCTGTTCCGGCGTGCCGTCTTCGCGCGCGACGACCATGCGGCCGGTAAAGACGCCTGCCATGTCAGTGAATAGCGCCTTGGTGCCTTCGCGCAGATCGATGTAATCGGCATTCGAGAACGGCAGGTCGTGAACGTTGCGCTTGCGCAGGTCCATGCCGCCGATCACCAGCCGGCCCGGATCTTTGTATGGAAGCGGCCGCAACAGCACCGCATTGGTCACGCTGAAGATCGCTGTGCTCGCACCGACTCCCAGTGCGATGGTCAGCACCGCAGTCACGGTGAATGCCGGGTGCTTCCACAGTATCCGGCTGGCGATTGCAAGATTTTTGATGGCCACAATGACCTCGCGGGGACGTCTGAACCGATGGACGTATCAGGCCGGCATTCGCTCTGAACGCAGGAATTAATCCGTGGTCGAAAAGGAGAAAAAAGGTGGATCCGGCCCAATCTTCAGGTACTTCATTATCCGCATGTCGCCGCTTTTGGACAAGTCTGTCTGAAGAGTTAAAAGCCGGCGCGGCGCGCGAATATGGCCTCTGGGCGATTCACAGCGTCGGGATTGTCGGCCTTCAACCGCTACTTTGCCGCGGGTTGTGCGAGCGGGACAAACTCCAGATCACGAATGCGCGCCGGGCTTGACCCTGGCGGCGTCGCGGTGGAATAAAATGCAAGACCCTGGCTGGATGCCGCGGGATAGATGAGATTGGTGAGAACGGTTTCGCCGTCTTCAGCGAAGACCTCAATGGAGTTGTTGTCGACAACGATCTCCATTGGGATGGCGCCTGCCTGCGGGTGCTTCAGCGGCGCTGACACACGGGCGGGAAAATCGGGGGACCAGTCCGTTTTGCCGGAACGGGTTCGATCGACGAAGACACGACCCGTGGCCTGGTCAACCCCGACCAGGGTTTCCTCGTCAGCGGGACCATCCGGATTGGCTGTGCTGCGGCGAAGGCGAAC
>PMWR01000435.1 GCA_003166055.1 Acidobacteriaceae bacterium | reverse complement strand
TAGGTTTTCCTGGTTGGGTCGAACTGAAACGAGTGTACATCCAGATTGCAACATCTGTTTCACTTTTTCAGTGGGGCTGGCGGGGAGCGTCGAGCTGTTGCACCAGCGCGGACGTGGACGTCCGCGGTACAGCCGGTCTGGAGACCGACGCTACCGCAAAGAAGGACCGGCGCTATCGCGAAGGACCCTCTTAACTTGAAAACGGAGGGTTGCGGGGGTACACTTTCGCTGATTATTCACCGTCGCAATCCATTGCATTGAACCCGCAACAAAAGAAAGGGAACTGCACCCGATGAAGACCTTCATACGCGTCTTATTGTGTCTTTTACTTCTGGTTTCGGCTGCTGGAGCGCAGGACAAGACGGCGGCAAAGGTGGTGGACGCCGGAGCCGTGGGACTGCCGAAACCGGCAGTCGATTTGCAGACGGGCACGTACAAGTATGACGTGAAGCTTTTGTTGGGCGGCCAGACGATGAGCCTGAAGGTGTCCACCGTGATTGAGGACGGGGGATCGTCATGGAAGGCGACGGATACGATGGAGACTCCGCAGGGAACCGCGGTGGATGTTGCGACGATCGAGAAATCGAGCCTGATTTTGGACAGCCGGAAAGTGACGCAGGGGCCAGTGGTCATCGATGTGGACTTCAGCGGGGGCAAGGCGACGGGCAAGATGACCTTCAATGGCCAGGACAGGGTAATTGCCGCGGACCTGGGCGGGGCGGTTTTCGGAGATGCCGCGGGCGGCGATCAGGTGATTGCAACACTGCCTCTTGCCGTGGGCTACGCCACGACTTTCCGCAACTTCGATATTCAGTCTGGGAAGGTAAAGCTGATGCAACTGACCGTGCCGGCGGAGGAATCGGTGACGGTGGCTGCGGGGACGTTCAACACATACCGGGTGGAGATTGCTTCAGCGGACGGGAGCGGCGACAAGAAGACGTTGTGGGTAGCGAAGGATTCGCGCAAGGTGGTGAAGGCCAGCGCCGTGGTGGCTGCGATGGGCGGGGCTGTCATGACGGGGGAATTGCTGCCGTAAATAGCGAAGGGCGCAGACGGCGGAGACTGCTCGTGGATCTCCGCCGTTTGTTTCTCGACAATGGTGGGCCGGACCGCGGGCTGTCCGGTATAGTCCTTCCATGAGATTTTGGAGACTCTTGCCCTGTTGTTCCGGTCAGGCCGGATCGATTGGCACGGCGGCGGCCGCGCTGGCGCTGGTGCTTGCCACGGCAGGCGCACAATTGCTGCCGGCGCAGACCATGAACATGAAGGACATGGCCGATATGGCGCCGGTTCCGCCTCCGGAGCAGCTTCCTGTTCCCATTCACATGACCGGAATCGGCAACAGCCACATTGCCATCAAAGCCAACCCTGATGCGCAGGTTTGGTTTGACCAGGGATTGAGCCTTCTGCATGACTTCTGGGACTACGAGTCGGCGAAGGCGTTTGAGCAGGCGATTCGGGTGGATGCGCAGTGCGCGATGTGCTGGTGGGGACTGGCGAAGGCGGAAGAATTCCGCGGGACCGAAGCGTCTTACTACGGCAAGAAGGCGCTGGCCGAGGCGGTGAAGCTGAAGGNNGTGGGCGACGGGTACGACGATGCGGGCGAGCCGAAGGCTGGGCAGAAGGAACGCATTGCGATTCTGGAGGGAGTGTTGCGGGATGCGCCGAACGACTCCGCTGCGAATCACTACTGGATTCATGCGGTCGAGCCAGGCAATCATCCGGAGCTGGCGCTGACGAGTGCGGCGCTGCTGGCCAGCCTGGCGCCAACGTCTGGGCACATGGTGCACATGCCGGGGCACATCTTCTATCGCGTGGGCAACTATCCCGAGGCGGAGCACTGGTTTGCCGCTTCGATGGAGGCCGATGAGCGCTACATGCGCGAGCAACATGTGGGGCCGGACGACGACTGGAACTACGTTCACAACATGATGTACGGGATTGCCAACCTGATGGAGCAGGGCAAGCTGGAACAGGCGAACGCGGTTTCGGATCATTTGGCCGACGCGCGAGGGAAGCTTTCGGCAACGCTGTATATCTGGTCGGCGCGGGATCAGATGGCGCGCATCGGCAGGCGGCTGCCGGTGGCGCTGCGCGTGGGCGATTGGGGCGCGGTGCTGACAATGCTCGGCCAGGTGAACCTTGCGGATGGAGACAAGACCGCGAACCTGCGCTTTCTGGCCACGGACCTGGGCGCTTATGCGACGGGAATGAAGGCGCTCGAGGCCAATGATCTTGTGGCTGCGCAGGCTGCATCCGACAAGATGGACGCCGGCTTGTGGCGGCTCGAGCCGGAGGAAGACGCCAAAGACAAGAAGAAAGACGAAGCCAAGAAAGACGATGAGGACAAGAAGAAGGATGAGCCGCCGATGGCGAAGATACTCCCCGACGCAGAGCCCGAGCCGCTGGTGAAGTGCTTTAGGATCCAGTCTCTGGAACTGCGGGCGGGGCTGCTGGTGGCGCAGGGCAAGCTGGACGCGGCGAAGAAGTTGTACGACAAGGCGTCGAAGGATGAGAAGGATCTTGGCTATCACGAGCCGCCGTTTTACATTCGGCCTGTTGGTGAGACGGAAGCGGCGGCGCTGATTGCGGCAAAGGATTATGCCGGCGCGAAGACAGCGTACGAAGCGGCGCTGAAGGAGCGGCCGAATTCAGGGTTTGGGTTGTACGGGTTAGCGCGAGTGAGGGAGCTTTCCGGCGATGCAGCGGGGGCGCGGGATGAGTACCTGGCGTTTTTGAAGGCTTGGCCGGCTGCGGATGCGGGGCTGCCGGAGGTGGTGCATGCGCGGAGTGTGGTGGGCGGCAGAAGCAGCGGACAGTGAACCCCTGCGGTGGGGCAGACGCTCGCGGTTCGCTCGCACGGGCTTCACTGCTTCCTGCCCGCTTCTATCGCGCGAGGCGTGAGTGGGGCAGGCGCTGGCTTTGGTTAGGAGAGTGCGCGGAGGGTGCGGCGGAGTTTTTCGGGGTCGAGGGTGGGGATGAGTTGCTCAACATCGTCGTGGGTATGCTGCCAGACGGGAACCGCGTGGCCGAGGAGCGATTTGCCCTTGGCGGTGAGAATGAGAATGCGGCTGCGACGGTCAGATGGATCGGGAGAGACTTTGACCAGGCCGCGTCGCTCGAGGGGTTTCAAAGCGGCGGTCAACGTAGTGCGATCCATGGCGAGCAGAGAGGCGACCGGGCCCATGGGCGGCGGCTCGGGGCGATTGAGGGACATCAAAAGCGAGAACTGGCCGTTGGTGAGGTCGAAGGGGCGAAGTGCTTCATCGAATCGGCGGGCAAGGGCGCGGGCGGCACGCTGGACGTGAAGGCAGAGGCAGGAGTCGCGTACGAGGAGGGTGGTTTCGTACGGAAGCGGATTTGCACTTGACACAAGACGAGATTAGTTGATATCAACATAATCGTCAAGGAAGTTTCCCCGCAAATCGGCTTCCCATTTTGCCTTGATGAGTTATTCGATTGGAGAGTGCCGCCAGTCTGGAGGTCTGCGATGTCCTTTCTTCGTGATTTGAAGATTGCTGTTCGGTCGTTGTGGCGGGTGCGCGCGCTGTGGATCACTGTTGCGCTGACGCTGGCGTTGGGGATTGGCGCGAATGCGGCCATTTTCAGCGTGGTGCGGGCGGTGCTGTTGCGGCCGCTGGCGAATCGCGACGAGGATCGGCTGCTTTATATCCGGCAGAGCGCGCCGGGCATTGGCGAGACGAATGCGACGTTTTCGGTTCCGGAGATTGCGGACATCGGCAGTGGGCTGAAGTCGATTAAGGAACTGGGTACATTTTCAGAGATTGACTTTACGATTGTTGGGCTGGGCACGCCGCGCGAGATTCCCGCGGGGGTGGTGGATGGGCACTACTTCGAAGTGATGGGATTGAAGTCGATACTGGGGCGGCTGCTGGGGCCGGCGGATGATGGGCAGAATGCCGCGGGCGCGGTGGTGCTGACGTATCACTTCTGGAGGACATCGCTGCACTCCGATCCGAGCGTGCTTGGCAAGGTGGTGCGCCTGGACAGCTTTGCAGGGTCGCGGTCCGCAACGGTGGTGGGGGTGCTGGAGCCGTCGGTGCCATACCCCGTGGCGACGGAGATTATTGCGAATGTGGTGACCAGTCCGCATCATCTTTCGGCAACCATGGTGACGGGACGCGAGCATCGCATGACGGAGGTGTTTGGGCGGCTGGCGCCGGGCGCGACGGTGGAGAGCGCGACGGCGGAGTTGCACACGGTTTATGGCGCGATGATTGCGGCGCATCCGGAGGTGTACAAGCCCGAAGATCATTACCAGATCGGTGTGACGCGGATGCACGACCAGATCAACGCGCGCGCGAACACGATCTTGTGGATACTGTTTGCGGCATCGGGGCTGCTGTTTGTGATTGCGAGCTCGAACGTGGCCAACCTGGTGCTGGCGCGGACGGTGCGGCGCGAACCTGAATTGGCAGTGCGGTCTGCGCTGGGCGCGAGCACTGCTGTGTTGCGGCGGTCACTGCTGGCGGAGAGCCTGGTGCTGTGCGGGAGCGGGGCGATTGCTGCAGTGATATTGGCCGTGCCGATGGTGGCGGTGCTGGGCAAATATGCATCACGCTTCTCAGTGCGCGCAAACGATATGACGCTGGACTTCAGCCTGGTTTGGTTTGGGATTGGGCTGGCACTGGTGGCGGCGGTGTTTCTGGCATTCATTCCGCGGCTGCCTTCGGCGAATGCGCCGCAGGGCGGATTGACGGGGCGGGGAACGAGGGTGGCGGGCGGAAGCAGCCGGCGTTTGCGGATGTTTGCGGTGACGCAGATTGCGGCGTCGTTTCTGCTGCTGGCGGGGGCGTGCGTGCTGATGAAGACGCTGTTTCAACTGGAGCAGACGCGGCCGCCGTTCGATTCAGCGAATGTGCTGGCGGTGAATTTGCCGGTGATGTCGTATGGGAAGACGCCGCTGCAGATCGAGGAGTTTTATCGGGATATAGAAGAACGAGTGGCCGCGCTGCCGGGCGTGGAGCATGTGTCTTCAGGTTTCAGTGTTCCGTGGCGCGACGAGCAGGGGCTGAACATCAGCTTCACGTTTGCGGCACTGGGGGCGCGGCGCGCGGATGGACAGGATTATCGCGCGAAGTTCAGGTCGGTGTCGCCGGGATTCTTCGAGACGTTTGGGGTGCCGATTCAAGCGGGACGCGACTTCAATGACGGCGACAAGGACGGCTCGGAGCGCGTGGTGATTATCAGCCAGAGCCTGGCGAATCTGCTCTATCCGGGACAGAACGCGGTGAACCGCAAGCTGTGGTGGACGGATGGAGTGATGAAGTTTATCGGCATCAGCACAGAGCCGCGGAGGATTATTGCGGTGGTGCCTGATTTCGATGACGAGAACATTATTCCTTCGCCGGAGATGACGATTTACCAGCCAGTTAAACAGGAAGGATGGAACGGGCGACTGTTTGTACGCGCGCATCAGAACCCGTATGCATTGGTGCCGGCGATTACACAGGCGATTCATGCGATTTCGGCGGACCAGCCGGTGGAGAAGGCGAGCACGCTGGGAGATGTTCGCGCGGAGGTGCTGACGCCGGACAAGCTGAATGCAATTGTGTTTGGCGGATTTGCGGCGGTGGCGCTGCTGATCTCCGTGGTGGGCGTGGCGGGCGTGCTGGCGTTCTCAGTGAGCGGACGCACGCGCGAGTTTGGCGTACGCATTGCCCTGGGCGCGATGCCGCGGGACATTTTGACGATTGTGCTGCGCGAGGGCGTGGCGATGGCCGGCATCGGCGTGGGCACGGGCGTGGTGGTTGGGTTTGGGCTTTCACGCGTGATTGGGAAATACGTGGCGGAGATTCATCAGCCGGGGGCGGTGGCGTTTGTGGCGTCGGCAGTGGTGATTCTTGGGGCGGCGGTGATTGCCTCGGCGGTGCCTGCGGCAAGGGCGGCGCGGGTGAATGCCGTGGAGGCGCTGCGGGCGGAGTAGTACGGGCTTTGTCGATTCCCAGGCCTCCTCGGCAACTTGCCTGTAAGTTGCTGAGAGTCTCCACCGGCCAAGGCCGGTTTATTGCTCAGGAGCGGGACATGGGCCACGCAGTGCCTTTGGTGATACCCCCCCCTCCCCCCTCCCCCTACGGGTGTTTGTGGCAAGTTTCCTGTTTTCAACGCGCTGGACGGAGGGTTCTAGCGTAAGTACCTTTGTTTTCAGGAACGTGGAAGACAAAGTACTGAAAACATGTAACTTATTCCGTCTTGTGTGGGTGATCGAGCCGGAAACGACGCCGCGGATCCTCTGAGAGAACGCACCTCTTAATGACATGTTAGCGGATTCAAGGAAANNGGCAAATGCCCGGGCCTAAAGGCGGCGTAATCTTGCTCTCTTTCAGGGTTGAAACCCCCTGCAGACTGTTGACAAAGGTCTCGCTGTGAACGGGCATGGGGAAATCGTGCATGGGGCTAAAGCCCCATC
>PMWR01000485.1 GCA_003166055.1 Acidobacteriaceae bacterium | reverse complement strand
TGAACGGACGCCCCTCTACAACTCAGTCATGGCTATTTCCTCCGTCCCGTTAGGGAAGATTCTTTGTACGGGCGAACCCGTGGCGAAACAAACAAGGGATCGCACTAAAGAGCTTGCGACGTGTCTGGCTTATACGGCCACCCAGAGCGTGCTTTCTCTATTTCGTCAGCCGGTATACGATAGGGTCCGATTCCCCCTAAGCGACAGGCTTTGATGCGACCAGCCTTGATACGTGCGACAACGGTTTGGGTAGAGCATCCGAGCATCGCAGCAGCTTGCTTAATGGTGTAATCAGTTTGAGTCATTGTTCTTCTCCATTTGTTCTGCTTCCATGAATTCGTCGCGCTGATCGGCCAAATACTCCAGCCGCGCTAATCTGCGGTTGCGAGGGCCGTTCACGCGCTCATTTTCGTCTTCAGGTGATTCCAGCTTCCAATCGTCGTAGTTCATTGGGGTCCAATCTCTCCGGTACTACCGGGGTGTCTGCGCTCAGACTTGCGGCGTTCCCGCCCGAGCCAGCGCGTATCGCGAACGATGTTGATTACCTGCCAGACGCCTAAGCCGTTTCAGTCAGCCGTGAACGGACGCCCCTCTACAACGGTTGAGAGTCCGCCGTCGTAGCTATTTGCGTTTCAGTCAGCCGTGAACGGACGCCCCTCTACAACCTCCGTCCGTGCTCGCTCTACTTCATCTGCGTTTCAGTCAGCCGTGAACGGACGCCCCTCTACAACATTGCCGTAGGGGCCAATCTTCATCCACCAGTTTCAGTCAGCCGTGAACGGACGCCCCTCTACAACGGCAATCAGAGCCGGAATTGAGAGAATCAAGTTTCAGTCAGCCGTGAACGGACGCCCCTCTACAACTGACCCGCCCTAAATCCCTGACCGGAAGCGGATTCACGGCCCGGGAAGCCTAAGAAAACGCACCATGCGGGCCTTGAAATCCCCCTTTTCGTCCATTTTGTGAAATCGGTGCAAGGGCGAAGCCCAACCGGTGGGCAAAGGCCGTCCGGTAACGCACCTCGGCTGTTTGGACCAGAGGATGGTCGGTTACGCGCCAACCTTGCGGTCGCCGTCATTCGCCTATCCGCCCAGTACCCGGCCGCGAAACTACTGGCTCTGCTGCCCGGAGGCAACGGAACCGTCCCGACCGATAGCTTCTTTCAACCACTGTTGAAAGAGATCGAACTTCTTGAATTTACCACCGTTTTCTAATTGATGCAGGCCGCGCAAGGCGATAATCCTGCTAGCGTTGGAGTCGGCGTTCGCGGCATGGCCACAAGCCACGCACCTGAACACGTCCTGGATGGCCCTTCCCGACCCATCCTTCTTGGGACGATTGGCGGCGTCCTTGTGGCCGCATAGTGCGCAAGTCTGCGACGTGTAGGCAGCCGGAACCTCGACTGGGCCGGGCAGGCCCAGCCGCTCCGCCTTGTAAGTAAGCATCTGCTTCAGTTTCGTGAACTGACTTTGCTTCAGGAACCGGCCCATGGTTACGCCCTTGATGGCCTCGATGACAATCTGAGAACGGTGTTGCGCGGCGATGGCGACGATGCGGTTGGCATACTCGCCCAGGACGGCGTCGGCTCGTTTGCCGCGCAGGGAGAACTTGCGCGACTTCTGCTTGCCCTTTTGCTGGATTCGCTTGATCTGCAGTTCAAAAAGTCGCATCTCGTCCGCGAAGGCAGAACCGTCCAGGTCGAGATTGGTTTCAATGGGCTTTCCCTGTTTGTCGATCAGCGTGGCCGCGCCCAACTTGGCCGCCCCGCGGTCAATGCCCAGAAAGGTCTCCGTCTCGACCGGCTCCGGTTGAAACTCGAAGGCCGCATGGATGTAGAAGTCGTAGCCTTCGGCGTTGACATTGCTTAGCTGGGCGTCACTGGCTTTGAGTTGTGTCTTTGGTTTTGTCCGCCGCGTGGCCAACAGCTTGGCGCTACGGATCGAGCCGTGAGTCAGGAACTCGCGCTCGTGGAATTCGCGGCCTAGCTCAAGGGGCAGAATCAGGCCGGGAAACTTTTTCCCGCCCAGCCGCTCCTTGGTCTTGCAGTCGATGAAGCCGGCCTTGAGGAGATTGCTCTGCTGGTACCGGTGCCCATCGGCAAAGAGGCGAATAAGCGCGTAATATTTTCCATCGCAGAATGCGAGTAAACAGCCCCGCTTGAACTCGGTGTGGGTGAATTCGATGGGATGCGGCAGTGCGCCCTCCAGCTTGCGCAGGACTTGTCCAGCGGCGCGGGAGACGGCCCAATTGGAGTAGATTTTGCCTAGTCGTTTGGCGACCTGCCTTTCCCCGCGCTCTGCAGCCTCGTTAATCTTTTTCTGATGCTGCGGCTTGACGGCGAGCTTGGCCTCCGGGTCTGTGAACTCGCGGTATGCCTTGTGAAACTCCTCATCGTTCATCGCGGCCATGCTGGAGACAGTCGGCGGGTTGGACTCGTTCGCTCCCTTGTATTCCTTGCTTAGATGGCTCATCAGCATCGCGGAGGCGTCGCCGATGAGATAGTCGCGCACGGTCGACGCGAGTCCCGTGTTCTTTGGGACCTGTTTGCGCACAAGCTTGGCAAGAGTGAATTTGCTCGGCTTGAGCTTCCCCTTTTTGTCGGGCTCAGAGACCCGCTCCAATAAATCGGGAATCGCGAGGGTCTCTTCGAGGACCGCCTTCAAGGTCGTGTGGTAGCGGGTCATGGCGCACCAGAGCATGACGCTCTTATGCCGTGACGGGTTGTGAACCTTGAAGCGCGCTGTCTTAAACATGCCGCGAAACCAACCAGCATTGTAACGCCTGCATCCCCCCTCCGGGAAAGAGAACGCCCATACGAATGAGGCCCCGAACTGATCGTTGGGACCAGGGGACTCAACACCGACGCTCTTTGGCTGGCGGCAATCGCGCAAAGGCGTGGCCCCGATCCCTCGCTCCTTTTCTAAACCACAACGA
>PMWR01000644.1 GCA_003166055.1 Acidobacteriaceae bacterium | reverse complement strand
TGAAAACAAAGCACTTAGCTGTTCCGCTTTTTCATATATGAAGCAAGCAAAGAAGTTACAGGCACCCGCTCGTCGGTAAAACCGCCATTTTGCACTAGATTTGGGGCAAAAACAGCTAAAAGCTAAGACCTGAAAGCTAGGAGCTTACCTTCCGTCCCAGGCAAATCCCAAACCAGCCACGCTCATCGGTCCAGCTTTCAACCGGAGCAAAGCCCGCGGCCTCAAGCAAAGCCTCGGCCTGTCCCGGCCGATACTTGTCGTAATAGGGGGACATGATACCTATTCCCCGCTCCACATCCCGATTCCGAGACCTGGACAGCAGAGACCCACGTCCATTCGCAAATTCGCGTTGTCAACCCCCGTCCCTCTATGATCGAAGGCATCTATATTATTTTCAGCGACTTCCGCCACCACCCCGTTTGCCGATTGTTTCTCTTGANNCACCGGGGGGGATGGGGGGGTACGCCATCGCACAGTTACCTAGTGATGGCTACCCCCGGAACTGGCCGCGCTCGAAGAGCTGGAGCTGCTGGCGCTTGAGCTACCGCCGCCACCACCGCTGTGCGAGGCCCCGCCGCCTCCGCCGCCGCTACTCCCACCACCTCCACTGGCGTGCGAGCCGCCGCTTCCCGCGCCTCCACCGTGAGAACCGCCCGTTGCACCGCTTCCGCCGCCATGGTAGCTCCCGCCGCCGCTGAAGCTGCCGCCCCGCGCCTGCAGGTTTCCTCCCCGATTGTTCACCGGCGCCATCACCGTCACGCTCTTGCCTCCCTGCGTCACCTGCTTCGCCATCAGGAAGCTCTCCGACTTGTGATCGAAGCTGAGCGGGATGCCCGCAGTTTTAACTGCGCCCTTGTTCTCCAGCACATCTTTCATCGCATGCATCCCCATGTGCGGCTCATCCGCGCGCACCAGGGGAGGGAAGAGCGCGCTGCGAAACTCTCTCGGCGGCTCCTTGAGAGCCTCAATCGGCCGTTCCGGATCGAGCTTAACCGGCTCCGCCCGCAGTCCGTTCTTGCCATTGATGGCGAAAACCTCTTCCTTCCGGTTGATCGGAGGCCGCCCTTTCACGTCATACGGATGCAGCGGTACAAAGGCCACCGTCTTTCCGCTCTTCACCCAGCGGCCCGGCGGCAGATGATGCCGCTTGTGCGTCGGAACCCACGCATAGTGATGCCTCCGGTGAATCCAGCTTCCCGCGTGGCACACCGCCCATGCATAGGGGTACTCATTCGGACCAAGGGTTCCTACCATGATCCTCAGCCTGCCGGTCAACGGATCACGCTCAGCCCCGAAACGCAGGGCCGTAGGCAGGCACGGGAAGAATGCCTCGCTCTCGACCGCCGGCCGGTTCCTCGACGCGGAGTTCCTTGCCGGCGCAGCCAGTGGCGAGGCCGCGGCAAAACCTGCCTGCGCTCCGCCGATTCTGCCGTCCGCATTTGCTGCATCATCGGTGTAATTCGGTTCCCAGCAGCTTCCATACGGCGCGCAATCGAAGAATTGTCCCTGGCCTTTCATCTCCGCCAGTCCGGGAATCGGCGCGCTCAATCCGGATGCCGCCAGCATTTCGGTCATTGCCTGCTTGCGCTCGGCAACCCGGCCGGCAACCCACTTGTCCCAGGCGCTGTAGTTGGCAAAATCGCCCGTCGGCGCAGTTCCGAGGTGCCTGCCCTCGCGATAAAACGCCGTCTGTCCGTCGGGAACTGCAGCCTCCATCAATCGCGGCGAATACTGCCCGCCTCCATCCATGGGCGCAACCGCNNATGTCGGTATAGGGAACGCCGGCCGTGGTGCTCAGGTCGTTGAAGGTGAGCACCGAGTTCTCGCCCAGGTAAATCGTCGATGCGTCTTCCAGCTCAATCTCCGCGCGGCCCGCGCCCGTCACCAGGCTGAATCCCGTTTCCAACGGTAGATCGGCAACTGCCTTCTCCCACTCCGCGCCGCCCGTCTTCTCGTTCTCCTTGCCACGCGACACGCGTACGTCCCCCTCAACGTAACTCACCCGCACAACCTGCCCATACGTCGCATTCGAGTAGTGATCGCCGAGAATAAAAAGAGCTTCCTTCTTCAGCTTTTCGCTTGAATCCCCGTTCAGAATCTCCTGAATCTGCGCCAGCGCCTGCGCTTCATTCTTCTTCATCAGCGCATTCAGCGCCAGCAGCTTCAAATCGTCGTCGTCGCCGGCTTTGGGCTCAACCGGCTTGCCGCTCCTGGCGTTCATCTCAATTTCCAGTGCGCCGCACTCATGAATCCAACTGCTGCGTGGAAAGTCGCGTCCTAGCACCAGGCATGTATCCAGGGCAAGTTTCGCTTGCCCCATCTTGTTTTCCGCGTACGCCTTCCAGTAAAGCGCTCCGTCGGAGTGCTCGCCGCGCTGAACGGCGACCTTGCTGAAAATCGCCTGCGCATCCGCCCAGCGGCCATCGTTGATGGCCCGCGTTCCGTCCGCATACAATTTGCTGTCCTGCGAATCCGCCGAGGCGCCCTCAGCCGCAACTGCTCCTGAAAGCCCCTGCCCCGCAAAGGCCTGGCCCTGCCCCATGCTAACCAGGGGTAGACATGCAATTCCCGCCAGAATCCCAGCAACCACCACCGGTCCGGTCTTCATATTGTCCCTCCATTCGGCCGATTGATTCCTGCCCCATGCTCATCCGGGTTCCTCGACCGCAGCACCCGCACCTCGAACAGCAAGCCTTCAGCGTTCATCTCCTCTTGCAGCCGCTCAATTGCGGCACTGTTCAACCCTCCGGGTTGATTGGCCAGTCCATCCAGCACATGATCCAGCCGGTCAAGCGCCGTCGTCAGCGCCGGATCATCTTCATGGCTCGCCTTCTGCCGGCAGATCTTATTGGCCGCCAGCAGGCTCTTCGCCTCGTCCCGCAGCGGAGACATCATCTCCGCGCTCCCAGCGTCCACATGCTTCAGTTCCACCAGCAGCCTCTCTGACCGGTCCAGATGATCGCTCAGCACAACCACCACGACCCGCGGCTTTGGCTTGGGCGCAGGGGTCTGCGCCACTTGAGTCTGCTTCTGCTTCTCCACCGACAACCGGCCCGCTATGAACGCTCCCGCAACCAGCAACCCGCACACCGCTGCGTAACTCAAGCCCCTCAGGACTCCGCCCCGCAGCCAACTCCAACGCTCTTTCTTGTAAGCCACAAGCTTCGGCTCAAGCGCCGCCCAAACCCGCTCGCCATACGCTTCATCCCGCGCCGGCGCTTCGATTACCTTCACTTCGCCCAGGTCCCACGACAGCGCCGCGTAAGTTTCCGCGCACATCTCACAGGCCGCAAGATGCTCCTCCGCGCGGGCAAAGTCCTCCCCTTCGCCTCCGCGCTCGTTGTAGTAGCGGCCGATCAGTTCTTCTTCCGTCAGATGCTTCATGTCCTCACCCTTAAGCTAGATAAACGGCTCCGCATTTTATGTACGGCGCGAAAAACCGCCTGCTTGGCGGCGTTCGGCGCAATTCCCAGCGCCGCTCCAATCTCTTCAGTGGAGCAATCTTCCATGTGCCGCAACACAAACGCGGTCTGTTCCGTTGCCGTCAGGCTCTGCATCGCGGACTGCTGCAGCGCACCGATCTCGCCGCTCAGCAGCAGCCGGTCAGGACCAGCCGCACTATCCGCCACCTGCACGGCATCCTGCTCCGGATCGTTCTCTTCGCCTACCCGGCTGCGCTCATCCACCTTGCGCCCGCTCACTCTGTCCAGAGCGCAGCGCACCGCAATCCTGTAAATCCACGTGCTGAAATTCGACCGCGACTCAAACCCTTCCAGCTTCTGATATCCCCGCAAAAAAGCTTCCTGCACCACGTCCTCCGCATCCGCCTCGTTGCCGGTAATGCGAAATGCGACCCGGAAGAGGCTATGGCTATGGCGCACCACCAGTGCCCCATACGCCTCCTTGTCCCCTGAAAGAACCGCCCGGATCGTCTCGTGGTCGTTCCTGCCCATGCGCAACATTAGACACCAATCCGCCGCCAGCGGTTA
>PMWR01000586.1:5412-12764 GCA_003166055.1 Acidobacteriaceae bacterium | reverse complement strand
CCAGCGATAGGCCATCATGTCTGAGTTGAACAGAAATGTTTTGAAGGCGCGAAGGGCGTCGGCGACGCGTCCGCCCCGCTCGACGATGTGCTCGTAGGAGCGCTGGGCGTCGATGTTCCACTCCCAGGTATCTTCAAAGGCGTGAATCTGGGAACTGGACTGGGAGCCGTCTTTCTCGGCGAAAAGGACGTTGTAGTCCTGGCGGGAGTTGAAGGGCGGGTCGAGGTAGACGAGATCGACGGTCTCGTCCTTGATGTAGCGCTGGAGGACTTCGAGGTTGTCGCCGTAGTAGAGCTGGTTCTTGAGGGTGGTCACGGTTTGGGTAGAGGGTAGCATAAGGGCCGTGTGTGAGCTACTCTCGACAAGTCGACTCCTCCCCAGTGGGGGGCTCGTCGGGAAAAAGCCGCGGGTGGCCTTCTGGCGGCCTGCTGGAACCGATCGGTGATTCTTTCAGATAGCCGTGGTCAAGAGCATATCTTCTCCCGCAGCCATGCGCGTCCCCGCCACACCCCGTGCATCTACAAGGCCTTGAGAGCTCATGCTTGCCTTTCTCAAAGCACCGCTTCTGGCAATAGGCTCGACGCGGGATCGGACCAGCCGGTCCGGTCGCAGAGGGATTCAGATTCTTTCCTTCCAACATGCTCTCTGCCATAGATAAGGAGATATATCATCGCAGCCTGTGCGAAAGTGGCATTTATTGTGGCCGACGCTTCGATAGAACAGATTTAGTAACGATAGGTCGGCTAGACGAGCTTTCTGTTTTTGGGGTGGGTTTGCGGCACGACTGAAGTCATGCCATGGTACAAAGCCGTTGAGATTTTCCCCTTGACATTCGACAGGAGTGGCGTAAACCTATTGTCGAATGTCACGGGGAGATTAGAGAATCATGCCGCCGTCGACCGACTTGTTGCAGGGAACGCTGGATCTGCTGATTTTGCAGACGCTCGCTCCGGGACCGATGCATGGATGGGGGGTTGCGCAGCGTATTCAGCAGGTGTCAATGGATGTGTTGCAGGTTGGGCAGGGATCGCTCTATCCGGCGCTGCACCGGCTGGAGTACAAGGGCTGGATCAGCTCGGATTGGGGCAGCTCCGAGAACAACCGGCGCGCGAAATATTACGCGTTGACGGCGATGGGCAGGAAGCAACTCGAAACCGAACTGGAGACGTGGAAGCGGCTTTCGGCGGCCATCGGCCTGGTGCTGATAGAGGCAGGGACTAGGGACTGAGGGACTAAGGGACTAAGGGACTGAGGGACTAAGGGACTGAGGGACTTAGGGGCGGGGCGGACGCTGGAACTTGTCCACAGGGAAGATTCGACCTGGAGGTTTCGATGGTGAAGGAATGGTGGGCTCGGTCGAGATTCCTTGTGATGCGCCGGAAGCCGGAGGAGCTGGACGAGGAGCTTCAGTTCCATCTGGAGCAGTCAATCGAAATGAAGGTATCCGCGGGGATGAGCGCGGCCGAGGCGCGGCGGCAGGCGCTGATCGAGTTTGGCGGAGTGGAGCGGACGCGCGAGCAGTGCCACGAGCAGCGGCCGGGGTGGTGGTTGGGGACGGTCGAGCAGGACGTGCGCTACGCGCTGNNACTACGGCCGTCTTCAGCGTTGTTGACCGGATACTGTTTCGATCTTTGCCTTATGCGCAGGACGATCGGCTGGTGTCGTTCGGGCTGTCGCAGTCTCTTGAGAAGCAGGAGTTCACGCTGGGCGGATTCTTCTTCGATTGGCGCGATCGACAAAAACCGTTTCAGTCGGTGACGTACGAGAACGGCTATGGCGATTGCAATTTGACGGAATCGAATCCTGTGCACCTGCACTGCATTCACGTTGCGCAAAATTTTCTGCCTACGCTGGGTGTTATGCCGATCGCCGGGCGAAACTTCACGCCGGAAGAGGACCTTCCTAACGGTCCCGCGGCAGCCATGATCTCCGACGGGCTGTGGCTGAGCCGGTTTAACCGCGACCCGGCTGCGGTGGATAAGACCATCCAGATTGACGGCCACGCGGTGCGTGTTGTCGGCGTGCTGCCCAGAGACTTTGAGATGCCGCGGCTGCAGGAGACGGATATTCTCAGGCCGGCGCAGATCGATCGGGCGGAGCAGAACAAGGTGAACAGCGGCATTGGTTACCCTCTGTGGGCTTTTGCGCGGTTGAAGCCCGGAGTGAGCGTGCCCGAGGCCAAGGCGGAAATGGAGCCTCTGTTTCTGCATACACAGCAGTGGATTCCGGCGGAGATTCGGAAGGATTTTCATTTGCAGGTGCGCTCGATACGCGACCGGCAAATGGCGGACGCGTACAAAGCCGCGTGGGTGTTGCTGGGCGCGGTGTTGGCAGTGCTGCTGATTGCCTGCGCCAACGTGGCCAGCCTGTTTTCAGCCCGTGGCGCGGCACGCGAGCGGGAACTGGCGGTGCGGTCGGCGCTGGGCGCAAGCCGCGGAAGGCTGATTCGCCAGACACTGACGGAGGCGGTCATGCTGGCTATCGCGGGCGCCGCTGCTGGATGCGTACTCGCGGAGATTCTGCTGCGCGTCTTCATTGCCATTGCTCCGACGGGCGTGCCGTTTCTTGCTGCTGCGCGACTTGATCTGCGGATTGTTTTGTTCACGGTGGTCGTCTCCTTGCTGTGCGCCGCGTTGTTCGGGATACTGCCGGCGCTTGAGAAGCCAAGGGCTGCGGCGCTGGCTGCGCGACAGACGAAGTCCGGTGGGCAGGCGCGGTTGAGGCGCATGCTGGTGGTGATGCAGATTGGACTCTGCGTGGTACTGCTCTCGGGCGCGAGCTTGCTGGTCAGGAGCTTCTGGAATCTGGAGCAGCAGAATCTGGGCATGCAGACGCGCAACGTGATGACTGTCCATGTGCCGCTGAATTGGGAGCAGTATCCGAGCGGATTGCAGGACTTTTATCTGCGCGCTGAGGCGGCGCTGCGGCAGATACCAGGCGTGACGGCAGTGGGTATGAGCGATTCGCTGCCGCCGGATGGCTGGCACGATGGATGCCGCTACGCGGATCTGGAGGTTGCAGGCAAGCCCCCCGCACCTGCCGGAGTGGGTGGGTCTGTGGTTTGGCGATCGGTCACGCCCGATTACTTTCACGTGCTGCATATCCCTATCCTTCAAGGTCGCGGATTTACTGAAGAGGAACGTGGGTCGAAGGAAGGATTTGTGATCCTGAGCGCTGCGCTTGCCGCGCGCATGTTTCCTGACGGCAACGCCATTGGGCAGCACATCGAGCATTCGGTTTTTAACCCCTATCGCATGCCGGGTCCGGTTTACACGGTCGCAGGCGTTGCGGCAAATGTGAAGAACGGCGGCCTCACCGGCCAGGACGATCCCGAGATCTACGAACTGAAAAGCAACCTCCATCCGGAAGCGTGGAGTCAGCATCATTTCTTCCTTCTTGAGACCAGCCTTCCCACATCGGTGGTCGCGCCCTGGATTGGGCAACGGGTTGCACAACTGGACCCGATTGCTCCCGTCGTGATCGACACCGTCAGCGAGCAGGTGAGCAAGCTGGCGGACCGGCCGCGATTTGAGACGGCGCTGCTGGGGTTCTTCGCGTTCTGCGGGCTGCTGATGGCGGTGATTGGACTCTATGGCGTGATTTCATTTGTGGCCACGCAGCGGACGCAGGAGATTGGCGTGCGGATGGCGCTGGGCGCGACGCGGCTGGACATTCTGCGACTGATTGCCGGCGAAGGCGTGCGGCTGATTGCGCTGGGCGGCGTGGTTGGACTGGGCGGGGCACTGGCTTGCGCGCAACTGCTCAAAGGCTTGCTGTTCAATGTGGGGCCGCGCGATCCGGCGACGTATGGCGCCGTTGTTGTGCTGCTGGGCGTTGTGGCGCTGGCGGCTACGTTGATTCCGGCGCGGGCGGCGATGAAGGTGGAGCCGGTGGAGGCGTTGCGGTACGAATAACCACCTGGTACCTGCGTTGTGGAAGACGCTTGCGGGAGGCTCGCACGGGCGAACTGCTTCCCCTTCCATCCCCGGTCCCCAAAAGCGAGGGACCGGGGGCACCCTCAGCATGGTCTGGAGATCTCACCGGGACCGGGGCCAGCCGGCCCTTGCGCCAGAAAAAAGCGCAAGGCAGATTCGCCGCGTCCCTACAGGACGCGAACGCGGAGTAGGCCGGTTACCCCGGGCTGCGCTGCGCTTGCCCGGGGCTATTCTCCTCCTGTCCCTCCGGGACGGCCACCTGCGGTGGGGCAGATGCTCGCCACCTGCGTACGACAAAAGCTGATTGGAAATTGGAAAGGGCGGCCCGGGCGGGTCGCCCTTTGTGGTGGATGGAACGGATTGTTGTGCCGATGTGGATTTATGCGGGGACGGGTTCGGCGGCGTCTACTTTTACCGGGGTTAGCCAGCCGAAACGGTCGGGCTTGAGGCCGTTGGCGACGCCGTAGAATTCGTCGGCGATCTTTTTCGTGATTTCGCCGGGCTTGCCTTCGCCGATCTCAATTTTATCGATCGACCGGATGGGCGAGACTTCTGCGGCCGTGCCAGTGAAGAAGACTTCGTCGGCGATGTAGAGCAGCTCGCGGGGCAGCGCCTGTTCTGTAACGGCAAGGCCGAGGTGGCGGGCGATGGTGAGCACGGAGTCACGGGTGATGCCGGAGAGCGCGGAATTGGCCAGCGGAGGCGTGTAGAGGACGCCGTTGCGGACGACGAAGATGTTTTCGCCGGAGCCTTCGCTGACCAGGCCGTTGACGTCGAGAGCGATGCCCTCGGCGTAGCCGTTCATGTCGGCTTCCATGCGGATGAGCTGGGAGTTCATATAGTTGGCGCCGGCTTTGGCGAGGGCGGGGAGGGTGTTGGGGGCCATACGGTTCCAACTGGAGATGCAGACGTCGGCGCCGTTGCCGCCGGGCATGTACTTGCCCCAGGGGAAGTTGGCGATGTAGACCTCGATGGGCGAGCCCTTGGGGCTGACGCCGATTTCACCGTAGCCGCGCAGCACGATGGGGCGGATATAGCAGGGGGCGACGCCGTTGGCTTCAATCACATCGACAACGGCGCCGCACAGTTCCTCAAGGGTGTAGGGGATGTGCATGCGGTAGATCTTGGCCGAATCGAGGAGGCGCTGCATGTGCTCGGGAAGGCGGAAGACGGCAGAGCCGTGAGGCTGCCCGTAGCAGCGGATGCCCTCGAATACGCTGGAGCCATAGTGGACGACATGGCTCATGACATGGATGGTGGCGTCTTCCCAGGGAATGAGGTTGCCGTTGTGCCAGATCTTGTTGGTGGTTTGAATGGGCATGGGGGTTGAAAAGCTCCTTCGATTGCGCGGTTCCGTCAGTGCGGGGCACGGATACTTACAAGGTATCGCGATCAGCGGCACTGTGTCACCAAATGCCGCCTGCGGTGGGGCAGACGGCGCCTGCGGTGCGGCAGACGCTCGCGGGAGGCTCGCACTGGCTTCATTGACTCCCCGGTCCCCAAAAGCGAGGGACCGGGGCACCCGGCACTGGCTTGGCTGCTTCCCACCCTTGCGGTAGAAAAAACCGCAAGGATGGGCGCCCGGCGGGTTAGTGCGCGACGGCGGATGCGTGTGCGGGGTCGAGAGGGTCAGCGGGGGTGCGCCAGCCGACGAGGGCGATGGTCAGCGCCACGAGCTGCATGGATACGATGAAGGCCACGCACGCGGGCCACTTTCCCAATGCCCAGAAGATGCCGGGGACGACGCCGGCGGCGGTTCCACCGAGGTAGTAGCAGGTGAAGTAGAGGCCGGCGGCGGTGACGCGCGCTCCCGGAGGCGCCGCAACGCGCAAATGGCTTTGCGAGGCGGTCTGGGAGATGAAGACGCCGGAGGAAAGCATGGCGAGGCCCACGATGGTGACGGTGAGAGATGAAGCGAGGGTGAGGAGGACGCCGCAGATGGAGCAGCAGATGGCTCCGGAGATGCCTGCGCGGAGGCCGATGCGGGAGATCAGGAAACCGGCCGCGGGGGTGACGACGAGGCCGACCAGGTAAACGAAGAACAGGGAACTGAGAGCGATGGTGGAGAGCGAAAACGGCGGGGCGCTGAGGTGAAAGGTGATCCAGGTAAAGACGCTGACCAGAGAGAAGAGCACGTTGAAGCCGACGGCAAAAGTAGCGAGGAGGCGGCGGCTGCGGAACAGTCCCTGGACCTGGTAGAGGAAAGTGGCGCGCGAGGGCGCATGCTCTTGCGCATTGAATGCGGCGGCGCGGGGCGCGGGGGACGGTGCGCGGCGGCGGCCGTGGGGTAGCCAGGCTGCGACGGCGGTGGCTCCGGCAAGCGATGCCAGGCCGAGGGCCAGGAAGCTGATGCGCCAGTTGAACCAGTCGGCGAGAAAGCCGCAGGAGATGCGGCCGATGAAGCCGCCGAGGGCGGTTCCGCTGACGTAGAAGCTCATGATGAGGGCCACGCGGTCGGGAGGCCACTCTTCGCCGATGTAGACCACCACCACGGCAATAATGCCGGGCACCATAATTCCCTGCAGAAAGCGCCAGAAGACGAGTTGAGCAAGGGAGGTGGATGTGGCGGCGAGCATGGTGGGTATGGCGATGCCGAAGAGCGAGGCGACAATGACGCGCTTGCGGGGCAGGCGTTCAGTGAGCGCGCCAAAGACGGGCGCGGAGAGGGCGACACCCATGGTGGCCGCGGAGACGGTCATGCCCACGCCGGTCTTGGAGGCGTGGAAGATGTGGGCGAGCATGGGGAGCAGAGGCTGCGTGCAATAGAGCTGGAGAAAGGCGCATACACCGCACAGGGTGACAGCCGCGGCAGCCCAGGGGCTGGGTACGGAACGTCCTGATGGATTGGGAGGCTGCACTGCGTAGGATACGCGATGGGGTGCGTTGCGATGGATGGTGGGGCTCCCGTTGTCCCGCACTACGGCGTGGCGTGTGCTATGGTTCAAACCGTGAAAGCTGAGATGAGACAAGATGAAAGGCCCGATGGCGGATGGTTGGGCTTTGTGGTCTCCCACCCATCGAGCAAAAAGACGCTCGATGGATGGGGCACCCGCGGTTTCATCCCAAGTGGGTCGGGAACGACGGTGGACGGCTGAGATGGAAGCGAGCACGAGTGGAGCGGGGAGACGGCGGTTGTTGCCGGGGCTGAGGGTCGGCGACGGGTTTACGCGGCATCCGTTCGATGTGGAGTTTGGGGTCAGGACGAGCGGGCTGGTGGCGGGACGGCACCTGAAGAGCGGGCACCGGCATGACCGGCATTCGACAGCGTATTTTGGTGTGGCGCCTTCGGTGTTTCAAACGCTGATGCGGCGATGGCGGAGAAGCAGGCCGTCGGCGGCGATGGACGATTTCACGTTTGTGGATGTGGGCGCGGGGATGGGGCGGGCGGTGCTGCTGGCAGCGGAGATGCCGTTCAAG
>PMWR01000586.1:0-5384 GCA_003166055.1 Acidobacteriaceae bacterium | reverse complement strand
ATGGGGAATACGCGTCGTCGAATGCGGAGGACTGCTCGATGTGGCGGTGGAAGAGCAGGGAATAGGGAATAGGGAATAGGGATTAGGGACTAAGGGGGATTCTGTTCAGTGGCAACGGAAAAACCTCTCCGCCGCAAGAATAATCGATATACTGAAACCTCTCCTTTGTGGATTCTATGCGCGTCGAAGCGTCCGCGTATTCCCGCCAGGGTGCTAGACTCCGATTCGGTTGGGAGCGGCTGAATGCGCTATGAGAATCCGTCGGCACCACGGCTGAAGCAACTCGATGGATTGCGCGGTCTGGCCGCTTTTTCGGTGTTCTTGTCGCATGGATTTGGCTTGATGGCGACCGATAACGCCGTTGGCCATTTTTTCACATCGTCTTTTGTGCGGCCGCTTTGGGACGGATTCTCCGCGGTAGTGATGTTTTTTCTCTTGAGCGGATTTGTGCTGACGCTGCCTTATACGGGGCAATCGCCAAAACGAATTGACGTTGCGCCATTCCTTATTCGCCGGATCGCTCGACTGTATCCCGCCTATTGGGTTGGAATCCTCATCGCCCTCTTCCTGCGTTGCGTCGTGCTCACTCCGAGCGGCCTTTATGGCTTGAGCGAATGGTCGAATTCGCTTTGGCATCTGCCGATCACCCGGGTGTCGCTGATTCAGCACTTCTTCATGATTGCGCCGGGGATACCGACCGCCGAAATCGATCCTGTTATCTGGTCCCTTATCGCTGAAGTGAAAATTTCGCTCATCTTTCCGGCAGTGTTGGTACTGGTCCGGATGACAAAGAAAGCCCAATACGCCATTCTCATTCTTGGCTGTGTCTTTGCCTGCAACGCCTTCTTTCATCTTCTCGGGACGTTCTTGATTTTCCTGATGGGAAGCTATCTCGCAAAGTATCGATACCAGATTGTGGGAGTCCTTTCCGCGTCTGCATGGCTGCGAGTCGCGCTGGCTCTTTTGGGCTATGTACTTTATGGGGCATCCTCGATCTTGCCGTTTCCGCAAACCCCGGGTTCGGACCTTGCCGTTGCTTTGGGCGCTGGCATGTGGTTGTCCTTGTTTCTATCCTCGAGTGCGCTCAAGTGGATCGGGACGTCGCCGCCGGTGGAGTTTCTTGGGGACATCTCTTACAGCTTCTACTTGATTCACCTGCCAATACTGCTTGCCGTAACTTCAGTTCTCAATCCACGCATTGGTTCGCCGCTGCTTTGCATCGCGATCTGCCTGGCCTGCAGCCTGGTTGTGGCCTACGCGATCTACTCATGGATCGAGATACCGGGGCAGAATCTGGGCAAGCTTGCAAGCAGGGCCTGGAGCAAGCGAATCGGTGAGTCTGCCGCGGCCCATGCCGGGACGAAGTGAAGAAGCAGGAAATGGGGAANNAGGGACTAAGGGACTAAGGGACGGAGGGATCGTTGGGGTTAGCAAACGTTTTCTCACTTGCCATGATAGGGGGGTGTCCACTAGTCTGTCGTGGATATGAAGAACCGATCGCAAGTCCTCTCTCTGATTGCTTCACTGGTTTTGCCTTTGACCCTCGGCGCACAGTCGCCTTCGCTCACGGTTCAGGCCGATAAGCCGACGGCTAAGGTCAGCCCGATGCTTTATGGGCTGATGACGGAGGAGATCAACTACTCCTACGACGGAGGGCTGTACGCAGAACTAGTGCGCGACCGAACCATCGGACGCGAGTGGGATGCGCTGGGCCACTGGGCGCTGGTGGCGCGCGGAAGCTCTGCGGCGAAGGTTTCAGTGGATGAGAGCAACGGCCCAAGCGCGGCGCTGAAACGCAGCCTGAAGCTGAGCGTGACCTTGGCGACGGAGGCTGCGCCGGCGGGCGTCGAGAACGACGGCTACTGGGGCATTCCGGTGAGGCCGCGGACGACGTACAGCGGTTCGCTTTATGCGAAGACCGACAGCGCCGGGGTACCCGTAACCGTGAGCCTGGTGAACGATCAGACAGGCGTGGTTGCGGCCAGCACGACCGTCGACGGGCTGACGGGGGACTGGAAGCAGTATACGTTTGCACTGAAGACCGGGGATGTTCCAGTGACTGCGACGAATCACCTGATTCTGACGATTCCTCGGGCAGGGACGGTTTGGTTTGACCTTATTTCGCTGTTTCCGCCGACGTATCTGGACCGGACCCACGGCAACCGCATTGATCTGATGGAGAAGCTGGCGGCGATGCATCCCAATTTTCTTCGGCTGCCGGGCGGGAACTACCTGGAGGGCGACCGGATTGCGGACCGGTTCGAGTGGAAGAAGACGATCGGTCCGTGGGTGGACCGGCCGACGCACCCAAGCCCGTGGCACTACCGTTCGTCGGACGGGATGGGGCTGCTGGAGTTTCTGGAGTGGTGCGAGGATCTGAAGATTGAGCCGGTGCTGGCGGTGTATGCCGGCTACTCGTTGATGGGTCAGCACGTGGAGCCGGGAGGGGATCTGGAACCCTATTTGCAAGACGCGCTGGATGAGATTGAATACGTGACTGGCGGACCGGATACGAAGTGGGGCGCGGAGCGGGTGAAGGACGGGCACGCTGCGCCGTTTCTGTTGCATTATGTGGAGATCGGGAACGAAGACGAGTTCGACAAGTCGGGCTCGTACGAGGGGCGGTTTGCGCAGTATTACAAGGCGTTCAAGAAGCGATATCCGGAACTGCAGTTGATTGCGACGGCGCCGGTGAAGAGTGTGAAGCCGGACGTGCTGGACGAGCACTTCTATATGCCCGCCGAGCAGTCGATGGCGGACGCGAATCACTACGACAAGGCGGACCGCAACGGGCCGAAGATTTTTGTGGGCGAGTGGGCGACGCGCGAGGGCACTCCTACGCCGAACCTGGAAGCGGCGCTGGGCGATGCGGCGTGGATGACGGGCATGGAACGCAACAGCGACCTGGTGATCATGGCCAGCTATGCGCCGCTGTTTGTGAATGTGAATCCGGGCGGGATGCAGTGGGCGACGGATCTGATTGGGTACGACGCGCTGAAGAGCTACGGGTCGCCGAGCTACTGGGCGCAGGTGCTGTTTGGCAGTTACCTGGGCACGGAGGTGGTGCCGGCGACGCTCGAGAATTGCGGGCCGCGCGTTTACACGTCGGTGACGCGGGATGAGAAGCGGCACAAGCTGTTTGTGAAGGTGGTGAATGCGTCGTCGGATGCGGAGACGATCGGGATTTCGCTTGAGGGTGTGGGTCATGTTGCGCCCGAAGCGAAGCTGATTACGCTGAGCGGGAAGACGCAGAATGCGACCAACAGCATCACCGATCCCGATGCGGTTGTGCCTGTGGAGCACAAGGTTGCGGTGAAGGGAACGAAGTTTGAGCAGAAATTTGCGGCGTATTCGATTAACGTGCTGGAAGTGGATGTTAGGGAATAGGGAATAGGGAANNTAGGGATTAGGACGCCGATGCTCGTCGGCTACTGATCTCTGATCCCCGATCTCTCGACTGCGATAGAGTAAATTCTGTGATTATCAATATTTCACGGCGGGCGCACGACCATAACTGGGAGCTGGACCCGATTACGCGGTCGCTGCTAGATACGGATTTTTACAAGCTGCTGATGCTGCAGTTTATCTGGAAGCATTTCAGAACCGCGCGCGCCTCATTTACGCTGCTGAATCGGACGACGAGCGTGCGGCTGGGCGAGATTGTGTACATCGACGAGTTGCGGGAACAACTGGATGCGACGCGCAAGCTGAAGTTTCACAAGTCGGAACTGATCTGGCTGGCGGGCAATACATTTTATGGTCGGCGGGGGATCTTCGAGCCGGGGTTTCTGGAATGGCTGGAGCGGGATTTCCGGCTTTCGGATTACGAGCTGGAGGTGCGCGATGGGCAGATTTCGCTGCGCTTCGATGGCCTGTGGACCGAGACGACGATGTGGGAGATTTACACGCTGTCGGCGATCGACGAGCTGAAGACGCGGGCCAGTTTGAAGCGGCTGAGCGAGTTTGAGCTGGATATTTTGTATGCGCGGGCGAAGACCAAGCTTTGGGAAAAGATGGAGCGGCTGCGCGGGGTTCCGCGGCTGAATGTGAGCGACTTTGGAACGCGGCGGCGGCACAGTTTTTTATGGCACGAGTACGTGGTGAAGGCGATGAGCGATGTGCTGGGCGCGAGCTTTGCGGGCAGCTCGAATACCTATCTTGCGTACAAGCATGATCTGGAGGCGATCGGCACCAATGCGCATGAACTGCCGATGGCGTTGGCGGCGCTGGCGGACACGGACGAGGAACTGCGGCGGGCGCAGTATCGCGTGCTCGAGTTGTGGCAGCAGACCTATCAGGGCGAGCTGTTGATTATGCTGCCGGACACGTTTGGGACGACGCAGTTTTTGGAAAATGCGCCGGAGTGGGTGGCGGATTGGACGGGGCAGCGCATGGACAGCAAGCATCCATACACGGCGGGCGATGAGTATATTGCGTGGCTGGAGCGGCTGGGGCGCGACCCGCGGCAGAAGCGGCTGATTGCGTCGGATGCGCTGGATGTGCAGGAGATTCTGGGTCTGCATGCTTACTTTGGCGGGAGACTGCGCAATGGCGCGACGCCGAGGGATTTCGAGCGGGCCAGTGATTTTGAAGACGAACGCAAGTGGGCTCCGGAGCGGCGGATTCGGTTCAGCGCGGGGTGGGGCACATTTCTCACCAACGATTTTCGGAATTGCAATCCGCTGGGGGACGAGGGGTTCAACCCGGTGAGCCTGGTGTGCAAGCTGACCGAGGTTGAAGGCAGGCCCACAGTGAAGCTCTCCGACAATTATGGAAAGGCGCTTGGGCCACCCGAGGAAGTGGCGCGGTACCGGCGGGTGTTTGGTACGGCTGGGGTTTTGGATGCGCCGGTGTTGACGTGAGTGAAGAAGTGAATGAGTGAGAAAGTGAAAAGCCTTTCGGGGGACCGCCGGGGCCGGCGCGGATCGACGACAAGGCGCGGGATGAGGAGGATGCGCGCATGCTGTGGGAAATCTCAGAGGATTTGACAGGCGTACGTTGGCCGGCTGGATGACGGGATGGCTGCGCGGGATAGCGGTAAGGAGCTTGCTCCGCGCTTATTGACCGGGAGGGTTTTGTGCCGGGAGTGGCGGCGGGATGGGCCGTTTTTTGGCGCGCACGTAGGCTACCAGCTGGGCGATTTGCGGGTCGGTGAGCGAGTCGCCGAAGGGCGGCATCTTCTGCCCACCGTTGAGGATCTGGCTGGTGATTTTGGGTGGGGGCCAGTTTTTGTCGGCGCGGATGCCTACGAGGCTGGGGGCTTTTTTGCCGCCGATGCCGCCGACGCCGTGGCAATGGGCGCAGCCGGTGTCGCGGAAAAGGATTGCGCCGGCCTGCTCGTCGGCCTTGGTTTTGGAGGCCAGGACGAGGTGAGCGGGCAGAAG
>PMWR01000372.1 GCA_003166055.1 Acidobacteriaceae bacterium | reverse complement strand
ACCCACTTACGCCGGCTGCAACTCCCTCTTAGCTCCCGTCTTTCCCGGCTTCTCCACCACCGGCCCGTGCGTCTCCACCGTCGGCGGAGGAGGCGCATCCCCAATCCGCTGCGAGTAACTACAGCTCACCGCCGCATCGCTCGCCGCCGCAGCCTTCCCCTTCGCGGCCCGCTTCTTCGCCGCAGTCTCTTCCTCGGCGCCCTTCTTCTTGTTCGGGCACTCCAGGTAGATTCCCGTCTTCAGCGTTTTCTCCACCAGGTACGGGCTTCCGCACTCCGGGCACGGCGTCGCTACCGGCTTCAAGTTCGACGTGAAGTCGCACTTGGGATAATTCGTGCAGCCCCAGAAGATGTTCCCACGCCGCGCCTTGCGCTCCGCCAGGTCCCCCGTACCGCACTTGGGGCATTTCATCCCCTCAATCAGGTTCTGCTTCACATACTTGCACTTCGGATATCCCGAGCACGAAACAAACTCCCCATACGATCCCTGCCGCAGAACCAGCGGCTTGCCGCACAAAGGGCAATTCTCGCCCGTCGGCTTGGGCGCGTTCTGCTTCTGCTGCTGCTTCTGGCTCAACTTGCGAATCGTCTTGCACGGCGGATCGTCGTTGTACCCGGGGCACGACATGAACGGCCCGAACAGGCCGCGCTTCAGCACCATCACCCGTCCGCAGTTATCGCAGTACTCCTCTTGCTCGCCCGCCTCCTGCGCCTCGGGCGTATTCAGATCCGGCTTGCCTGCCGTGTTTTCCTTGGTGAAGTCGCAGCTCACCTGCTCGACGAATATCTTTTTCCCCTTCGCCGCCGACTCATCTGCCGCCACTTCAATCGCGGCAACCAACTCCTTTGCGTTCGCCACCTCCTTCGAGTACACGTTTGTGTCCTCAACCGTTGCGCGAACAGTCATCGGGAAATCCAGTGATGTCGTAATCTTCTTTGTTACCGCCTTTGGATCCTTCTTCCACGGGCCCATCGCAACGGTCACTGGCGACTTCTTGCTGAAGTTCGAACAGGAGTAGAAGCTGCCGAACTTGCCCCACTTCAATACCAGCGGACTTCCGCATTTGTCGCAGACTTCCGTTGTCTTCTCTTCCATCCGCTTGATGCTTTCCATCTTCTCGCCGGCAATTTTAAGCTCATCCTCAAAGTGGTCGTAGAACCCGTTCATCAGGTCCGTCCACTTCTCCTTGCCCTCTTCGATATCGTCAAGCTCTTCCTCCAGCTTGGCCGTGTACGCGATATCGAAAATGTATGGAAAATTCTTCACCAGCAAATCGCAGACCACCATGCCGATTTCAGTCGGGTAAAACCGTCCGCTGATCTTCGTCACATACTCGCGATCCTGAATGGTGTTGATGATTGAGGCATAAGTCGACGGCCGGCCGACACCACGTTCCTCAAGCTCCTTCACAAGCGATGCTTCGTTGAATCGAGGAGGCGGCTCGGTGAATTTCTGTACCGCGTTGACAGCCGATGGCCTCACTTCGAGCGGAATCTCCTGCTCCGCAAATTCCGGAATCGGCTCCATCTCGCCTTCGGAACCCGACTTTTCGTTTCTTGCTTCGATCTTCGCAACTTCCAGCCTGTACTTCTTCCGAGCCTGCTCCAGCTTCACGTTCCGCGCCTCAACAGCCAGTTTCATCAACTGTTCCGCAGTGGCCAACGGCAGCCGCGCGCCTTTTGGGATTTCCGGCAGCCGGTCCTCCTCTTCATCGTCGGCTTCATAGACACGCAAAAAACCATCAAACTTCAAAACCGATCCGGTTGTGCGGAAGTTGTAAGTCCTGTCGCTGACAGCATCAATTTCAATCGTGGTAACGTCATAGATCGCGGGTGTCATTTGCGACGCGACAAACCGCTGCCACACCAACCGGTACAATTTCAATTGCTCAGGCGTTAGGAAACGCGCGATCGACTCCGGAGTTCGCGTGGGATCGGTCGGGCGAATCGCTTCGTGCGCATCCTGCGCGTCCTTCTTGCCCTTGTGGAAATTGGCGGTTGCGGGCAAATACCTCGAGCCCAACTTCCCGATCCACTCGCGGGCAGCCACGATTGCCTCCGGCGCAACGCGCGGCGAGTCGGTACGCATATATGTGATCAGGCCGGTTGTTCCCTCCGCGCCCAGATCAATGCCTTCATAGAGCCTCTGCGCCACGCCCATTGTGCGGCGAACGTTAAAGCCCAGTCGCGCGGCAGCCTGCTGCTGCAAAGTGCTGGTCGTGAAAGGTGCCGATGGATATTTCTTCCGCTCCTTCGTCTCAAAAGACCGAACCGTCCAGTTCGCCTTCGTCGCAGCTTCGATAATATTCAGCGCGGTTTCTTCGTCCGGCACCGCGTTCGCAATGAATTGATCCTTGCCGTCTTTATCCTTTTTGTTCGGTACCCGCGCCTGCTCTCCATCTATTCCAATAAAGCGGGCAGTCAGCAACGTCGGTNNTGAACTGCAAAATCGCGTCGATAGGCCAATACTCCACCGGCCCAAACGCGCCAATCTCCCGTTCGCGTTCCACAATCAGCCGCACCGCAACCGTCTGCACGCGTCCCGCCGACAATCCACGCCGCACCTTGTCCCAAAGCAGCGGCGAAATCTGGTAGCCCACCAGCCGGTCCAGAACCCGCCGCGTCTGCTGTGCGTCCACAAGATTCTGATCCACGTCCCGCGCGTGCTTGAATGCCTCCTGCACCGCCTTCTTCGTAATCTCGTTGAACGTCACCCGGCGAATCTTCTTCCGTTCTTTATCCGACGTACCCAACTGCAACATCAGGTGATACGCAATCGCCTCGCCTTCGCGGTCCGGGTCAGGCGCCAAAAAGATTTCATCGGCTGCACGCCCAAGCTTCTTCAGTTGGTCAACAACCTTCTCCTTGCCCGGAGACACGATCAGCTCCGGCTCAAACGTCCGATTCTCAAGCTCTACGCCAATATCGTTCTTGGGCAGGTCCATGATGTGACCGATCGAGGCACGCACCTCGAACCCTTTGCCCAGATACTTCTCGATCGTCTTCGCCTTGGCGGGAGACTCGACGATTACCAGTGATTTGCTCATTGCCATCCTTAATTACTGTCTATTTCTGTCTTCCAAAAATGCCCGAACCACTCAATCGAGTCCGGCCTGTTTGACTCACTTTTGCGATTTTCGATTCATTCCCGTGGAAAAACCGCAATTTCCTCACTCACCACCGGCCGCTCTCACAGCCCCTTGAAAAAACCACCCACAAAGTTTGCACCCTACCACGAAACACCGTTCGATTTCCACCTGAGAGTGACCAATCCTTCTCAAAAACCGTTCCATCCTCGGATGCGCAAAACCCCGTTCGCGGCACCAGCGCCACACTGGGAAAACGCGGCAATCTTCCGGTAAACCCATTCACGAATGGGTAGTTGTCTTCCCCTCGGCTCAAGCAAAGAACGAGGAAAATCGTCCAATGCCCGGCCAAATCCATCAGTCCAAAACTTTTTTGATCAGCTTTCGGAAGTTTGCAAATCGGATACTACACCAAGACTCTTCAGCGTGCAGCTATTCTGGTCCCTTAGTCCCTCAGTCCCTTAGTCCCTTAGTCCCTCAGTCCCTATTCCCTGCTTTTCTCACATCGTCCGAACGTAATTCTTCCCCGGCAATCCCCGCACCCGCCCCGTCATCTCCAGCTCAAATAACGCCGTAAACACCTCNNTCCAGCACCATCGCTTCCTGCGGCCGCAACACGGGATCAGCCAATAAGGATGCCGTCGTCTCCGATTTGGATTCATTCGGCCCGCCTGCCTCCAGTTCCAGACGCACCTGCGAGGGCAGATCCTCCCACACATCCTCCCAGGTCGCCGTCAGCTTGGCGCCCTGTTTAATCAACGTGTTAGGCGTCCACGACCCCTTGCTGGTCACATTCCCCGGCACCGCAAACAGGTCCCGGTTCTGCTCCGCCGCGCACCGCGCCGTCACCCGCGTCCCTGAATTCTCGCTCGCCTCCACCACCAGCACGCCCACGCTCAGCCCGCTCAAAATCCGGTTGCGCCTGGGAAAGTTCTGCGGCGCCGGAAACGTTCCCATCGGCAGCTCGCTCACAATCGCCCCGCCGAGCGCCAGGATATCCTCCGCCAGCTTTTTGTTTTCTTTGGGATACACTACGTCGATCCCCGTGCCCCACACCGCCACCGTCGGCATCCGCGCCGCCAATGCCCCTTTGTGGGCGCAGGTATCGATNNGGATGCCGCGTTCCCACCACCGCAATCGCCGGCCGCCCCAGCAGGCTCACCGCTCCCCGCACCCAAAGCACCGGCGGCGGGTCATAAATCTCCTTCAGCCTCTCCGGATACTCGGAGCAGCCAAACGTAACCAGGTTCGCCCCCTGCGCTGCCACCTTGGCCCACTCCTCCTCGGCCGCGGCCCGCGCCTTGCCGTCAAAGATGAACTGCGCCGCCTGCGCCGGCAGCCGCAGCCCCTCCAANNATCCGCTTCGGCCCAAGCCCCGGCGAAAGCGTCATCGCCAGCCAAGCCAGCCGCCCCTCATCCAAAATTGTCGGTAGATTTGAGTTCCCGTCAGCCAGATCCCGCGCAGTTATAGTCACATGCGTACTGAAACATTAATTGCCTCACTGTATCGGTGATTTACCTCACAGGTTCTCCACGGAGACCAAAGGCGACTTCGCTCATCGGCGCTCACTGTGAGACCTCTCAGTTTGACTTTTCCTGGCAACCGGGACATCATGAGAGCCGATGGGAACGATATTCGAAGGCGTTGTCAGGAAAGAAAACGACCACACAAACTTGTTGCGCAATGTCATGGAGAAAAACCAACTTGCTGCCGCATCCGCCCTCTCATACCTGCTAGAAAAGAAAGTTTCGGACACCGATGCCGAGTCATTTGAGTTCAGGACGCAATGCTCATTTCTCACTGCAAGCGGCCGAGAAATTCCGGACCTTCTCGTAGCAGGGCAGGACTTTCGCTGCATTATCGAGGCGAAGACCGATCCCGAGCTACTATTGACTTCCGCGCAAAAGAATGGATATAAAGCATGTTTTGAATCCGCCGGCGAACGGCACCTTTGTTTTCTGGTTCCCGACAGGTGGAAGGGTTTGAAGGACGTGGAACAAGTTCGAACGTCTCTTCAGAGTGTCGATATCTTTGTGCATGTGCGAGGTTGGCGTGGGCTAGCAGCGGAACTTAACGATACCGCGAGATCTCTCGGCGATGCAATCTTGATCGAAGCGACCGATTTTTGGAAATGGAAGTTTGAAGGTGAAAGTATGTCCCCAGAAGAAAAGGAATTTCTCAGTGCGTGGTCCGGCAAACAATACAAAGCGCTTCGTAAACTCCAAAAGTCAATCGATCAGGCTAGAAACCTCTTCGATGCACAGGGCTATGAGACGGAACTTGAGACTTCATACACTGATTCGTATGGGTTCTATCTTAAGCGTGCTCGCTTCTATCTCCTTTGGGTCGGAATCTGGACGCCTTCGCCAGTTCCTTTGTCGTATGGCTACCATGCAACGAAGTCAATTTGGCGAAGACCGAATCCAATTCCCGTTTCGCCAATATCAGTACAGTCATACAATCTGTGGCCCCTTGGCCCTGAGACGTGGGACAGCCCAGAAAAAATCTTCGAGACTGTGAAGTCTTTCATCGACTCGCATAATTACGAGTGATGTAGAGTGACCGACCCGGAATTCTGACTCCACAGATGCAAACCCATCTTCACGTCACCCGAATAATTCCCGCCGGGCCTATAATGATTGCACTGGGGAATCCGATAACCCCATCAGAGCGTCAAACGCTTGGGGAGCGCATATATGTCGCCAGAAAACATCGTCCGCCTGAACCTCTTGCGCTCAGCCCCTCTGAACAAATGGATCGCACTCTCCGATGATGAATCGCAGATCGTCGCTGTCGGGGAAACCTACAGCGAAGTCTCGGCATTGAGCGACCTCGCAGGGATTTCCGATCCCATCATCCTCAAGACTCCTCAAGAATGGGTTCCGCTTTCCGTGTAAGCATGCTTTGAAAATCCCATATCGCGTCTATCCTGATCGATTCGGCTCCCACGTCTATTCTGTGAGGCTCGACGTTAGCGTCGCACTCACCAACCCAGGTGCGCCGAGGACGAAGCGATTCGAGGCCATCATCGACTCGGGCGCCACACGGTGCATGTTTCACTCCGACATCGGCCGATTCCTCGGAATCGATCTTCGATCAGGTGAAAAGGAAATCACGCAAGGCATCGGCGGCCTTTCCGATACCTATCTCCACGACATCCTTCTATATATTCCAGGCGGCCCAGTCACCATCAAAGCCGCCTTCAAGGAAGATCTCCCCATTGCGGCTCTCTTGGGCATGAATGGATTCTTTGAGCATTTCGTCATCACCTTCAATCAAAACGCTCTCGTCTGTGAACTCGAAAGACTCTACGCGTCGTAAATCAAGACCGCGAGCCTCTCGCCTCCTGCTGATCGCGATCTCATGTCTAATGCCGTAACGCAGTCCAACTGGGTTGTTCAAACGGATACCCACGCCGAATCCATAACATCCGATTGGTAACCTAAGAGCCAGTGAATCCGACCTCTCCAGCCCGTCTCCGCGTCGCCGCCATCAACTTCCTCAACCCCGCCCCGCTAATGTGGGACTTCGAGCACCCGCCCCTCGCCGCCGCCCTCGCCCTCCGCTATCAGATCGACCGCATGTCCCCCTCCGAATGCGCCGCCCGCCTCTCCAGCCGCCAAGCCGACATCGGCCTGGTCCCCATCGCCGCCCTCGCCACCACCCCAGGCCTGCACATCCTGCCCGGCTGCACCATCGCCTCCAAAGGCCGCGTGCGCTCCCTGCTCCTCGTCCGCCGCGCCAGCCAGCCCCTGACTAAACTGCGCTCCGTCGCCGCCGATACCGCCAGCCGCACCACCGTCACCTACGCCCGCATCCTCTTCCACAAGTGGGGCAACCCCGCCGTCCCGTTCATCCCCATGTCCGCCGACCTCGACGCCATGCTCCAGAGAGCCGACGCCGCCATCCTCATCGGCGACCCCGCCCTCCTCGCCCTCGAAGAACGCGCCAACCGCTTCGAGCGCACCCATGAAGAATTGGTCTACCACGACCTCGCCGAAGAGTGGCACGCCCTCACCGGCCAACCCTTCGTCTCCGCCGTCTGGGCAACAAATTCGGGTGTCTCAGTCCCCAGTCCCTCAGTCTCTAGTCCCTTAGTCCCTAGTCCCTCAGTCCCTAGTCCCTTAGTCCCTAGTCCCTCAGTCCCTGGTCCCTCAGTCCCTAGCCCCTTAGTCCCTATCTCGCTCAATCAAATCTCCACCGACTTCATCCAGTCCCGCAACCACGGCCTCCAAAACATCGAAGCCCTCGTCGCCGAATGGTCCGCCAAACTCCCCATTCCCGAAGCCACCATCCGCACCTACCTCACCACCAACATCCATTACACCCTCGACGAGGAATGCCTCGAAGGCATGCGCGTTTTCTTCCGCACCGCCGCCGGCCTCGCCATCCTGCCCGAATACACCTTCTCCACCCCAGAAGTCGCGCGTTAAACCCCCAGGATTCTGCCCTGCTCCTCAAAACATGCATCTCACTTGAGTGCGAAAGCTCCTCAACCAACCTCTCAACCTCAAAGGAGGGCAAAAATGAAAATCGGAATCCTCGGCTCCGGCACCGTCGCCAAAACACTGGCCGCCGGCTTCCTCAAGCACGGCTATGAAGTCACTGTAGGTTCCAGAACCCCCGGCAAGCTCGCCGAATGGGCCTCGCAAAATCCCGGCATCTCCACCGCCACCTTCGACGCCGCGGCCAAATTCGGCTCGCTCATCGTGCTCGCCGTCAAGGGCAACCGGGCCGTGCAGGCTCTCGCCCTCGCCGGCCCTGACAACCTCTCCGGCAAGACGATCATCGACACAACCAATCCCATTGAAGATGCGCCCCCCGTCAACGGAGTGCTCCCGTTCTTCACCGACTTCAACCAGTCCCTCATGGAAGACCTGCAGCGCCAATTCGCGGACGCCCACTTCGTCAAGGCATTCAACTCGGTCGGCGCGGCCTCCATGGTCAATCCGCAATTCAAAGGCGGCAAGCCCACCATGTTCATCTGCGGCAACAGCGATCCCGCAAGAAAGCAAGTGACCGAAATCCTCGACCAGTTTGGGTGGGAAACAGCGGACATGGGCAAGGCCGAAGCCGCGCGCGCCATCGAGCCCTTATGCATGTTGTGGTGCATCCCCGGCTTCCTGCGCAACCAGTGGACCCACGCCTTCAAACTACTCCAATAGCGCCCACACTCTCTCTAAACAAACCAGGCCGATTCGCAACGCGGATCGGCCCGCCATCTAATCACTAACCACTAACCACTAATCACTGCTCTTATATCTCCCACCGCAGCAGCGCCGCCCCCACCGTAAAGCCCGCGCCCACCGCCGCAATCAGCACCAGGTCGCCCTTGTTCAGCTTGCCCTGTTCGATGGCCGTCTCCATGGCCAGCGGAATCGTCCCCGCCGACGTATTCCCATACTTCTCAATATTGATAATCACCCGCTCCGGGTCCATCCCCAGCCGATCCGCGGTCGCAGTAATGATCCGCTTATTCGCCTGGTGCGGAATGAAGCATCCCAGATCCGCGCCGGTCACGCCATTGCGCTCCAGCAGCTTCGCCGTCGCCTCGGCCATCTTCCGCACCGCAAATTTGTACACCGCCGGCCCATCCTGGTAGATGTAGTGCATCTTCTTGTCCACCGTCTCGTGGCTCGATGGATTCAGGCTCCCGCCGCCCTTCAAATTCAGGCTCACCCCGCCCGACCCGTCAATCTCGTGAATGTAGTCGATAAACCCGATCTCGCCCTCTTCCGCCGGCTCAATCAGCACAGCCCCGCCGCCGTCGCCAAACAGTATGCACGTCGCCCGGTCGGTGTAGTCGGTCATCCGCGTATTCGCGTCGGCGCCGCATACCAGCACCTTCTTGTGCGCCCCGCTCTCCACCAGCTTCACGCCCGCCTGCAATGCGAAAACAAACCCCGAGCAGCCCGCCGAAACGTCGAATCCCCACGCCCCTTTGGCCCCGATCTTGTTCTGCACCAGGCACGCCGTCGAAGGAAACATCATGTCCGGCGTAACCGTGCCCACTATGATGACCTCAACCTCGCTAGCCTCAATCCCTCGCGCCGCCAGGCACTTCTTCGCCGCCGCGGTGCAGATATCGCTCACGCCCTGCCCCTTGGCCAGCACGTGCCGC